>JBKHKF010000016.1:0-16225 GCA_046537745.1 Anaerolineales bacterium
ATTTTGGGGTTGTTGAATTCTGTAAACGGTGCAAAAAATGCGCTGAAGCTTGCCCATCGCGCGCGCTTTCCATGGAAACTGAGCCAAGCTATGAGGTGCTCGGTCCGTGGAGCAATCCAGGACATGCGGCCTGGTTTGAAGATTCCTATAAATGCTATATGTACTGGCAAGAAGTGACGACCGGCTGCAGCATCTGCTTCGCGGTCTGTCCGTATACAAAGGCAGCGCGAGCCTGGCTGCACAACGCGGTTAAGGCGACGGCCTCGGTAGCACCCGTTGCGGATCCATTCTTCCGCACCATGGATGATGTCTTTGGCTATGGAGAGCAGCACGATCCAGAAGCATGGTGGGGCCAGGATTTGCCAGCCTTTGGCATTTATAGCACCAGGGGAACGAAAAGGAGCTAGCCATGGAAGACAAGTTTGTCACCGTCAAAATAAGAAAAAGGCCTTGGTGGATGTGGGCACTCGCTGGCTTGTGGCTGCTGGCGGAGATCTTTATTTTACAAACAGCAATTGCAAGCCATTGGGAATTTGAACCTCAGGCTGCGGCGATTAATTGGGTGATCTTCGCCTTGCTTCTGGGCGGAGGGGTCGGTTTATGGATCCGCTGGGGTTGGCGACACGAAAGCTAATCTCTGAAGAGAGCAGGGCGCAGTGTGCAATTGCCGTACTGCGCCCTGCTTATTCTCTGGGCATGGGTTATGCAAAGGAATCTGAAATCTACCCAAAAAGCAGGGGGAGTTGCAATGGATGTGGTGGTGTGCGATCGATGGTTTGTCGTTGAGAGATGAGACAGTAGTTTAAGAATGCTTTTGAGCCAGCCTTACGAATGTTATCGCCGATCAAGTATTGTCGCCATGCCGATAAACCCTCCCCAAGGCAATGGCAGCGCGGTGTTTATCGCCGGCCAAAGAGTTGTGCTCCATTTCACATTGTGATCGCTGCCCAAAGCTGTTCTCAGAAGATTTCTCAGCTCAGATACCGTATAAAATTCTGCTGAATCCCACGGTGGTCTCTTGCGGTGACGGTAGCTGAACCCCAACAAGCTGTGGGCATTTATCAGACCCAGCAGAAGGCCGCGCCGAGCGACGCGGCCGGCTTCCGCCAGCGCTGCGGAGGGTGAGCTCAGAAACTCAATGGTGGTTATGAATGCAGCCAGATCGAAGCTGTTTTCTGGGAAGGGGAGAACGTGCGCGTCAGCGAGAATCACCCGACGTAGATCCAAGTTTCTGGCTTCTACAAGCATGTTGGCCGATAGGTCCAGGCCGACGACGCTCAAGCCTTGATCTTCGAACCAACGGGTGAAATGGCCCGTACCGCAGCCTATTTCGAGGAGGGTTTGGCTCCGCGGGAAGTGCGTAAGCAGGGTGGCCAACAGGGCCTTTTCCAAACGATCGGCTCTTTGGCCGGCCGATGAGTACCAGGATTCATAGTCGGCCACCAGCGACCGTTCATTGAAGGGGTTGGATCGGGGTCTCGATTGGGAGCTCATGTCGGCGGGCGCCCCCGCAAAATTGTCATTCCATGACCCTGGTTGCGGACCCGAGGCGACCGGGTGGGCTTGGCGAAAGCCGACGCTCGGCGAACATTAATGGCCGCCCTTTGTGGTCCGGGATGAAGCGTGCCTGGTCGGCAGGGCACGTAGATAGTAGCGCTCGCCCTTTGAGGATAACTCAACAAGCTTCCCTGCTGCGACCAGGTCATTGACAACCTGCCAATCCTCGCCGTTGTGTTTCAAGAGCTTGTGAACAGCGCTTTGCCGCATGGGATGCACAGCCGTGATGCTCAATAAGTCCTGTTTCGAGTTGCCGCTGGCTGAAAAAGCATCCCCCTCGTACCCGAGCAGGAGTTCGGCGTGCGCAATTTTATCGCTGACCATCAGATAGGCGCGGTTGATGCGATCGGGTGGTGAAGGACGCACCCAGGATTCGGCCGGTGGCCGAGTGGGAATGGCGAGATAGCTGATTTGGGGGGTTAGTTGGCCGAGGAAATCCGCCAATTCAGTGAGATCCGCGTGACGATCATTAATGCCGTCGATGAGCATGGTTTCAGTCATCAAGTCGCCGCCAAAGCTCCCGGCAAATGTCAGCATTCCCTCCAAAATGGCGTCAAGCTCAAGCGATCCGTGGGGACGGTTGAGGCGGCGCCAGCTTTCCGGCCGCACGGCGTCGACCTTCACGGACACCCAATCCGCCAATGCGAGCGCATCGCGAACTTCCTGCTGCCACAGCAGCGAGGCATTGGTGATCACCGCGATCTTCACTCTAAGAGATTGCAGATCCCGGATCATTCGGCCAAGCGCTAGATCCAGGGTGGGTTCGCCATCGGGCACGAAGGTCAGGTAATCGATCCGTTCCCCGCGCTGCCGGATGCCATCCACCTTCTGCTGAACCGCGCTGACAACGTCATCGGCCGGGTAGAAATGCTGGCGCTCGATCTGCATTTTGATTGTGGAGCCCAGCTGGCAGTAGATGCAGGCATAGCTGCATATCTTGGGTGGAAGGTTGTTGATACCGAGGCTGCGTCCCAGCCGGCGCGAAGGGACCGGGCCGAAGGCGAATTCATGATCCATCGTCCGTTTCATCGCATCTCATTTCTGCGAAAAGACAATCCAGAAAGCCACGCCGATACCAACCAGCAGGGCGATTAAGGTGTGGCGCTTGTTCTCCTGTTCGACAGCCGGCAGCAGATGGGAGGCGCCAACGTAGACAAGGGCTCCGGCGGAGGCGGCCAGCAGGGCGCCCAGCGCTGATGGATCGATGGTACGGATGAGGGGAAAGGAAATCAGTGTGCCAATCGGTGTGGACAAGGCCGCCGCCAGAAACGCGAAGAGACTGGCTCTGCGCTTGCTGAAGCCGGATCGATCCAAAAGCAGATAGGTGACGATCCCCTCCGGAAACTCATGGAGGACCATTCCGATGGCGGCGGTAATGCCTGTAAAGATGCTGACGTTGAAGGTGACGGAGTGGATGACGCCGTCCAACAGGGAATGAAAGCCGATCCCCACCAGGGGCGTGAGGCCTAAGGCGAGTTCCTGGTGGCAGCGATGCTGGCAAACGTAGCCTTTGAGGAAGCGGTTGAAAACATAGAGGAGCAGAAACCCCGCCAGTAAATAAGTTGGCGCCTCTGGATTCATGGTGAAGCACTTGGGAATGATGTGGATAAAGGAGACGGCGATCAGGACGCCGGCGGCGAAGCTCATGAAGTAAGCGGCATTCCGATTCGCCCAATCCCGATGCCGGCCAATGACCAAAATGCCTGCGGTGGTGACGGCACAAGCCATGAAGCTGGCCAGCAGCACTGCGATAAATACGCTCACATTCTTACCGCGCTCCCTTCCTCCTTATCATTTTGCGCGCAGGTCACTAGTCCCTTGATCAACCGGAGAGCCTCGATGCCGATCCTTGGAACGGCAGCGTCGCAGCTCGGTGCTCACTTCAGCCCCGTTGATTTTTCACGCGTCAGCTCTTCGATCCGGTCGAGAAGGGGCAGCAGTTCCTCCTCCGCCCCGGTAGCTGGCAGCCGGTCACCGTTCATCCAGGCACGTTTGATCATTGGGTACTCGTGGATCGTGCTGCTTGAGGTCAAGCCCATCTCCCAAAGCTTATCCTTTAGAAATGTCTCGCTTTCATCATCGTCTTGTACCCGGTTCAGCAAGCACAGCAAGCCGCGGACATATGCTTGCTGGTATCGCTGTTGGGAGATAGCCACTAGCGCGGGATCCTCCAGGTGAGATGTGGCTGGCATGACACCTCGCTGGACTTGTTCCAGCATGTTCTTCATGTCATGTGCCAAGCCCAGCGAGGCTGCAGTCGGATCGATAACGACCAGCACCCAATCAAGGCCGGTGATGATGCCACGCGCGGCGTCCTCGAATCCAGCCTTGAGATCCAAAATCATGGCAGTGGGCCGATGGCCGTTCACCAGGCGTAGGTCCCTTGCAATCTTAGCGATGGGTCCATCACAGCCTGCGCCCACACCCATCGAGCCAACTTTCCCCAAGGTGAGCAGGTGGATTCCCTCCACGCTTAGCCCCACGTATTCCGGAGGGATGGCGTCTTCCGTGAGAGCGGCACCTTCCAGCAAGGTGGGATCATCGACCGGACAGGTTACGCTGCCTCCCGAAAACACCATACCGCCGAAGTGATCCAGCAGTGGCTTGGGCGGCACGGCCAGGCCAAGGGCGGCCGCCATCCCCCTGTTGGTGGAATCCGCGTCGACAAGCCAGGTTGAGTAGTTCTCGGTCAGCAGCCTGGCGAGCAGCAGGCTGACGGTGCTCTTGCCGCAGCCCCCTTTGCCAAACACGCCAATCTTTATGTGGGATGGATCCATGGACATCAGAAGGTTACCTCCTTGTCATGAGTTCCCGGGGAGGCGCTGCACCACCGAGCGAGGAACTTTTACTCGATTCGGCAGGACATGTCTCGAATTCAGGCTGGTTGCATGCCGACCTATTTCAATGCCCATCCGCAGGGCTTCGAGCACTGATAAGTTTCGCCGCACAGGTCGGTGGGCTTGATCGAGTTCAAGCACATACAAATCCTCCAGGCTGGAGGCGCGATCGATGAATAAGACCCCCTCCAGATGGTCAATCTCATGATGGACCAAAACGGCGTCGAAGCCTACAAGCCGGCGGCGGAACGGTTTTCCAGCTTCATCCAACCCTTTCACGGTGAGCAAATGAGGGCGCACGGTCTCTCCATAAAGGTCAGGAAAACTTAAGCAGCCATCATAGTCCCTGAGCGGTTCGCTTTCTTGGAGGATTTCCGGGTTAACCATGATTTGGGGTGAATCTGATCGACTGCCGTCCCTGCTACCCAGCCAAACCGCGATGACCCGCCTATGTGAAGCAATCTGAGGCGCTGCCAGTCCGATGCCGTCGGTACGGTGCAGGAGGGTGTCCTTAAGATCCCTGATCAACTGCATTTCGGAGGGGCCCAGCGCGTCGACCGGTTTGGATGCCTTTCGCAGGGTCGCTGGCTCCTGGCTGTATAACACGACAGGGCGCAACGTCATGGGGACCTACTTTCTTTTATCCTTCCAGGCCAGGACCCGGCTGGGTGGATGGAACAGCTCGGCCTGAGCCCGAGTCGCGACTGAGGACAGGCTGCTTTGCTATGGCCTACTCCCCAACCATAGGATACCCTAAAATATAGTATGGTATCAACTATAAGATGACAAAAATCTGCTAAGAATTAGTTAAATGACAGGCCAAAGGTGAATGAGTTTATTTCTCTACCGATCCATTGCTGAATCCCGAGAGAAATAGCGGGCAGCATAATGCGAGAAGAAGGAAGGTTTCTTAGGCCTGCGCCAACTGAGGATCCTTGAGGGGACCAGATCGTGGCTGGAGAGGTATCTCATCAGGGGGGTGGTGCTGAGCCGGCAGGACAGTACGCATCTAAAGACCCTGGTAGCTGCAGCGTCGCCACTTCAGCCCTGCCCAGGTTTCATGCGGCCGATCACAAGCTTGCGTGAGCTGCCTGGGCTTGTCGCAGGTTATCGGGGTCCGTTTCCTGAATGATGATCAGCATGGTAGCTGGATTCCTGCCGGTGTTGCGGAAGGCATGGGGCAAAGAGGGGTTGAAGAGCAAGCTGTCGCCGCTGGTCATTTGGTAGAGCCGATCTCCAACTCGATATTCAATTTCGCCCTGCATGCAGAACACGAACTCCTGACCGGAGTGGGTGAAGGTGTCCGCCGTCGTCCCGACCTCGGGGTCCAGCGTCATCAAAAATGGTTCCAGGCTTTTATCAGGGAAGCCTCCGCCCAGGTTTTCAATGATTGCGCCCACAATTTGCAGACGTGGTCGTTGGTCACCGTCCACAAAGACAGCTTTTTCCTCCTTCTCGTCGGTGAACAGGGTGGTGATGGGAACCTCCAGCGCGTTGGCGATCATCCTCAATGAGGATACTGTTGGTGATGTTTCCGACCTTTCGATCTTGCTTATGGCGTTGGTGGATAGGCCGGAGGCTTCAGCCAGTGCTCGCATGGATAGATTCTGCCGGGACCGAAGCTCACGGATTCGTGATCCGACCGTCCCTTCTTGAAGTTCAGGCATAGTCCGCTATCTCCTGTAATGATCTAAGCTCCGGTCAGTTATCCGGGAAGGATGGACATTATCTCAGGTCAGGCCGCCTCCGGCAAGCTGGCATCTGCGGCCAGCGCGATCCGGTAGCCCATCCGCTGGGTAGCCCTGGCGAGCACCCGGCTTAAACGCGTCCCCCGTCCGTAGCGATCGCTGCCTCTGCCCCCGTCTGGTCGGCGCCAGCGGGCAGGAATTCATGAAAGCCTCTTGCAATGATAACCCAAATCCTGGCGTGGCCGGGCGAGTAATCATTTAAATATTACTCCAAACAATAGAAAGCAGTATATAGTATATTTAAATGGTGAATCATGCAACTAATAATATATGTTTTCCATGTTTGGCGAAGGGGAAACTGTGGCTGTTTGTCTTTTGCGATGGCGCCCTTAGGGAAGCGTGGGGTTCCATTTGACAGGGTGTAGTTTGGACGCCAGCGCTCCCCACGGATTAGCGAGGTGAAGATTGCGATGAAGATAGCCGTCAGCACACAGGGGCCGGAGTTGGAGTCGTCGATGGAGAGGCGGTTCGGCCGGGCTCCATATTTCGTGGAAGTAGACACGGGAGATGATAGATGGATGGCTCTGCCGAATCCGGCCTTGGATGCGCTTGGCGGGGCCGGAACTATGGCGGCGGAGCATCTTTCCGACCGAGGCGTGCAGGTTGTGATCAGTGGTGACTTCGGCCCCAATGCCGCCAGGGCGTTGATGGCCGGGAATATCAAAATGTACACGGCTTCAAGTGGAACGCCTCGCCAGCTTGTTGAGGCTTTCCTGGCTGGAGAACTAGAGGAGTTGGCTTTTAAGCCAGGCGGAAGGCGGCGGGGGTCGGCCGGCGCCAAGCAGGGCGGCCGAGGACGATGATCCTGACAGTGGCCAGCGGCAAGGGCGGTACCGGCAAAACCACGGTGGCGACCAGCCTGGCTCTGGCCATGGCCGACGAAGTACCCTGTTTGCTTGATTGCGATGTGGAGGCTCCGAACGCCCATTTGCTGATGCACCCGGAGTTCATGCAGCAGCACGATGTGCTGCTGCCGGTGCCCGTCATCGATGAGGGGCGCTGCAGCCAGTGTGGAATGTGCGCTGAGGTCTGTCAGTTCAACGCCATTGTGATGGTGGGGGGGAAGCCCATGGTGTTCCCCGAGCTGTGTCACGGCTGCGGCAGTTGCGTTCATCATTGCCCTGAACAGGCGCTATACGAGCAGCCCCGGCGCATCGGTATCTTGAACTTCGGACGGTCCTCAGCCGGCACACCCTTCGCCAACGGTGTGCTGGACGTAGGCGAAGCGCTGGCGGTGCCGGTGATCCGGCAGCTGACCGCCAGCGCTGCCTGTGATGGCAACGCCAACGTGATCCGGGATGCGCCACCCGGAACCTCCTGCCCGGTTGTGGAAACGCTGAAAGGCTCCGATTATGCCTTGCTCGTCACCGAACCAACTCCCTTTGGTTTGCATGACCTCAAATTGGCGGTAAGCCTTTGCCAGGAGCTTGGCCTGACGGTGGGCGTGGTCATCAATCGGGCAGCCGAGCGGGCCGATGGGGTGGAAATGTATTGCCGGCAAGCGCAGATACCGATCCTGATGCGCATCCCGATGGACCGGCACATCGCGGAGTGTCTTGCTTCCGGTGAAGCGCTGGTTGAGGCCATGCCGGCTTACCGGGCGAGGTTTCAGGAGCTCTGGCAGCGGGTCACGGAGCTGGCAGCACAGGAAGATCCATCCCTCACCCGCTCCGCCGGCGGCTCAAGTTCGCCCTCTCCAGGACATAGGTGGGACCGATGATGCAACTTGTCATTCTGAGTGGCAAGGGCGGCACCGGCAAAACCACCATCGCGGCTGCCTTTGCACAGTTGGCAGCCGAGGAGGCTAGCAAGTCGCGCAATGTCCTGGTGGATGCCGACGTGGATGCGGCCAATCTGGCGTTGCTGCTGCAGCCGAAAAACAAGGAGCGTTATGAGTATTGGGGCGGTCAGATCGCCCGCATTGAACCGGAATTGTGCAGCGGATGTGGGTTGTGCCAGGACCTCTGCGGATTTGACGCGGTGGTTCCGGCCAATGGCTATTACCGGATCGATGAACTGAATTGTGAAGGTTGCGGCGCATGCTTTTTCTCCTGCCCAAATGAAGCTATCGCGCTTCATCAGCAATTGGCCGGAGAATGGTTTAAGGCAGAAAGTCGCTACGGCCCGCTGGTGCATGCGGCGTTGCGGCCCGGGCAGGAGAATTCTGGCAAGCTGGTCGCTTGCATCAAGAGTCAGGCGGAGGGGTTGGCCAAAAGGATCGGGGCGGACTTGATGATAGTGGATGGATCTCCCGGCATTGGTTGTCCGGCGATTGCAGCCGCCTCCGGGGCGGACCTGGCATTGATCGTCGCCGAGCCCTCAGCGGCTGGTGTCCATGATTTAGGGCGGATCGAGCGGATGCTAAATCACTTCGGCGTGCCTGTGCGAGTCTGCGTGAACAAATCCGATTTATTTACGCCTGGAGTGGATCAGATTCGTGAGCTGTGCGAGGCCCGCGGGTTGGAATTGATAGCCGAGCTCCCCTTCGATGGGGTCGTCGCGCAGGCGATGGCGGCCGGCCGTCCCGTCACTGCATATCGGCCGCTCAGTGGATTGAGCCGGCAGCTTGAGGCGCTGTGGAATCGGCTTTCCGCAGAATTGGAATCTGCTTCTGTGCAAAGGGCGGATGCCTGATTCTCCTTCGAGGGACGGTCCGAACGGAGCGGAAAGGTGCCCGAAGTTGGACCAGGCCATGGGAAGGAGAAAGAGGGTGTCTTCGAATGGCGGTGGGGGGAGCAGGGGACGGCGAAAGCGCGCTCGGCCGGGCTGGGGGGGCCTCAAGCAGGCCGGCCCGGGAGGGAATTGCCGCTGCCTCGGTTGTGGCTATGAGATGGAGCATAAGATCGGTCAGCCCTGCAACCAAGAGGCAGCCCTCATTGTGGGGAATCCCTGGTGCGGGCGTGATGATCCCGGGGCGGGCGATGGCGATAGCGGCCGCTGGGCAGCGCAACACGTCTGCTTGCCATCAGTTGCTTTCCGCCACCGAGTCCTTCCTCTCCATCGGCTTTCGATGTGGTGCGGTGAAGGATAGCGGGCTTCGGTTCGGAGTGGTCGCTCCTCAAATTGCAGGTTGTTTTTTGAAAGCACACGGATCCCTCGGTTGACGCAAGAGCTGGGGGGTGGCTGGGAATGGCTTCGGATCAGCGAGGACCGGACTGGGAGCCGGCGGAGCGGGATGGTTTTCCCTGCAATTCACTTGACCAAAGCAATATAAACTTGTGCAGGTTCGAGGTCTTTTATTCGAACTGCCCCGGTATTTGATTCCACTGAGCCCTTCCAGAACGGTGCTGGCTCTATCCTCTCATCCAGGCACTGACGGTCCCGTCCGAATCTCGCTGCCAACGCCCGCCTCAATGAAATCGGCTTGATACTCCTGTCGAAAAGCCTCGATTGCCCGGTCGCCGGTGCAGTGGCAGGGGGCGACCTTGATGACACCGAGGTCGCGGAACTCTGCAAGCAGATCCGCCAACTCCCGGGCGGATCGATCGTGAAGGTGAAAGCCTCCCATCACGAGGTGGCTGGGTTCATCGAAGATCTGCTTGGCGCGTCGGACCATGCCGGCGACGCCGGGATGGGCGCAGCCGGTGATGAGCACCAGGCCTTGCTCTTGCCGGATCACGAGCGCCTGCTCTGGAGGCGAGCCTTCGATCTGGCCTGTGGTGAAGACCTCATCCAAAATCGCCATACCAGCTGATACTTCCGTCACTTCTGCTTGTTGGCGAATCCGCTCTTTGAACGGCTCCGGGAAGGAAGGGGGCAGGTAGACGGTCGGTTCGGCCCCAGCCGCCAGAAGCGTATCCAGGCCGCCCACATGATCGCCATGGATGTGCGATAGCACCACCCCCTCAATGCTCCGCGGTTCGAAGCCCAGCACCTCCATGTTTTTCAGCAGGATGGCTCCGTTGGCTCCGGTGTCAAACAGGAGTCTATGACCGTCGGTCTCAACCAGGGCGGCGAAACCCCAATCCGTCTGCAGGCGAGGGTCGTGCTCATTGTTGTCGTACAGGATCGTGATGGCAACGCTTTGAGATTCGCTGCCAGCGGTCTGTTTCGTGGGGTGGTCTGTCACCGGGATTTCAGAAGGATATTGAGTTGGGATTTCGTGGGTTTGGCTGGGACGGATCACGGCTGTCTCACTTTCCTTCACACTCCTCAGCGGTCGAAAGGCAGCGGGCGCGCAGGCTTGGAGACCGGCCAAAAGGAGGAGAATGAACAGCTTGACTGGCGCCAAGCGGCCATGGCTCATCCGAGAGGATGGTGTGGTGTCGGCCGGTTCCATGCTGGCATAGCTTCGACGGATTGGTAATGTCTCAGTCAAGCGCATCGTGAATGCCCCCATCCAGCGTTGGCTCGCAATCGCGCAATCGTTCAAATCTCTCTGCCGGTCTGGCCAAACGCGAACGGCCAGGGCCCCGCCAGGCGCTTCGCATCGACCAGAACCAGCCGAGCCGGGGTGGCGTTGCTGCTCAAACCTTCGGCGCAGCGGGATCCACCTCGGTGGGCTACTCGTCACCCGAGCGGATGAGCAGTAACGGCCTATCGATGCGCTGGAGCAAAGCCGAAGCGACGCTGCCGTAAAACACCCTGGCGAGTCCACTGCGGCCGTGGCTGGCCAGCGCGATGAGATCCACTTCTTCAGCTCGGGCGATTTCGATGATCGCCAGGACAACATCGCCAAGCTTTCTGTAGACCCGAACCGGGATGTCCATTTTCTTCAGTTCATCGCGCTTGGCCGCCAGGTAGCTCTCCGCTTCATTTTCCTTGCGCTCGATGGCCTGCAGGTCGAATTGGATTTGGGCAAAATCGGTATAGACCGAATCCGGCTCGATGACCCGCAGCAGGATGACCTCTGATTCGAAGCGGAGTGCAAGTTCTTCGACATGTGGCAGGATCTGTTCGGCACGGGCTGAACCATCCAGTGGGACCAATATTCGCTTGTACATATCCCCGCCTCCTTACTTCTCATAAAGCCCATGGTGGAAATGGCTCATGTTGTATGGCCTGGTGTCGCTCTTTTCGTCGGCGCAATCCAGGCGCTGCGCCCAGGTGACCGTTTCATCTCCCATATTACAAAAATAGTGGTACATGCATCAAGAAGAATGGACGGGAGCCGCAGTATTTCGATTATGGCGCAGGCTTGTACTTGGTCCGTCAAAGCCGGGGGCGAGCAGGCGGTCCGCCCTTCGGTCCACCGCTCGCCAGGGTGGGATCCCGGTGCTCTATAAATTGAGGACAGGGTTTAATGGAAGCGTTCGTTGCAAAGCGTAATGAAATCAAAGCCCAAGCATGAAGGCCGCCGTCATGGCCAACAGCAGCCACGGCAGAAAGGCGAAAAGCTGGTTTTCTGCCTCCAATGGCCTATCCAATCTGATCATCATGGGAAGCAGGCCAGCCAGCCCGATCAGGCCCCCCGTGGTCCGTACAGCAAAGAAACCGGCGATTAAGCCGGTCTCTTTGCCGTGCCCCGAATTGCAAAGGGACTGCGGATGGATCCTGGATCCCCTGCTTACTCGGATCTCAGTAACGGATCCAGCCTTCCATTGTGAAATCACCCTGCTGGGTCTGCAAATTGAAGATGCCCTCGGTCTCGCCTTCGCCCGCTGCGTCGGCAAAGCGGCCGGTTCCACCCGTGATGACATAGGGTGCATCGATCACAATGACGACCGGGTTGCCGTTCTGATCCACCTCGAGCACGTCGGCAAGTGCACCAGCGTAGGTTCCGCTTAACACGTCACCATTTGCCGCCGTCATCTCGAAAATACCATCTTCAAAGGTCGGCGGATTGTTGCCCGGGTTGAAGCAGTGTCGTCGCGTGATCTGATATTCTCCCAGGTGGGTCGCTTCACCCGTGCCCTCGACGTCCACTTTCAGTCGGCCTTCTCCGCAGACGTCTGGATCCGGCCCTTCAAATGTAACCGCTTCCGGGCCGCTGGCCTGGAACGGTCGTTCTTGGGCGGCTTCCGTCTTCATCATGCTGAAGCCTATCGTGATCAAGGGTACTACGAGCACGATGGCGCCGATCAACCAGTAATTGCGGTTCATGACAAATCTCCCTTTGTCAAAATCGGTTATCGGCAAAAGCGTAGCAAGGGACCGCAAAAGAACCGCAAAATTGCACTGGCGGCGAAGGCAGTCAGATTGCTGGACAGCGGAGGTCGATCACACTTCAGACATGATGATGGGTGCTTACAGTAGTTAAGTTCTCGCTCCGGCCCAGAGGAGAAAGTGGAAGATCAATCGTTGAGATCCATTAAAAAGGCGATGTTTTCGTCCATCGAGGCGGAACGCCCACGTTCGAGGGCCGTGCGATAAGCATCTTCGCCTAGCTGTTGGCGAGCCAGGCTCAATCTTTCCTTCACCTCCAGCTCAAGGGCTTCCTCGAGCAGCGGACCCAGTTTGGTTTGCAGCTCAAACAGGGCTCCGCCCATACGGGCCGCCCCTTCCGGTTGGTCTTGCGCGGAGCATAAGCCAACCGCCTCTCCATAGACATACGCAACCCCGCGCTGATCCCCGATCCCATGGAAATTATCGATGGCATCTTTCAGGTGGGTGGAGGCTTTCGACATATCTTCTTGAATTCGAGCGACTCTTGCTAAATGAAAATTGGAATAGCCGACGCCTGGTCGGTTGCCCCCCAGGGCCATCATGGTCTTAATGGCTTCCTCCAGCCGTTGCTGAGCTTCCATGTGCTGTTCCTGGAAGGAGTGGCCAATGCCAAGGAAATGGAGTGAGAATGCGATCATCCAGCGGTCACCTACCTCTCTGGCCTTCTGCAGGCTTTCTTCAAAGAGCTCAGTCGCTTTCTGATCGTCACCGACACCGCTTGCTGCAAAACCCAGGCCGTGGCTGGCAAAGCCAGACCATGATTTCAGTGAGAGATCCTGAAATACAATCCGTGCCTCTTCCAGGCTTGGAATCGCAGCTTCGAAATTCCCTTGCCAGCAGGCCAAGAATCCAAGGCTGGTCAAGGCCCGGGCGCGGGTTATGACCGGGACATTACCTGACGCTTCGATCAACTGCTCCAACCAGGATCTGCCCTCGCTGAAGCGGCCCCGAATGAACCAGAACCAATGGAGATGGGCGGCCATCTGCAAAGCGGCCTCGCGCGAATCCGGATCAAGAGTTCCATAGGCTAACGCCGCCCGCAGGTTGCCCTCTTCGCGTTCAAGCCGGCCAATCCACTGATCCATCGCTGCGTCGGGCAGAAAGAAGCCAAGATGGGGCTCCGCCGATTTGACCAAGGCCGCAAAATATTCCTGGTGGGAACGTCGCAGGATTTTTTCTTCAGGCGACTCTTCCAGTTGTCCTTCGGCAAAACGGCGGATGGTCACCAGCATCTGGTAGCGGGGTTCGTCCGACGAGAAAGTAATTTCAAGAAGAGAATGGTCGACCAAGCGGGCCAGCTCGGCTGTCATACTCTCAATATCCAGCTGATCGTCCACATTGGCCGATGTCAGGCAAACAGCGGAGGCGGCGTCGGCGGAGAAGCCACCGCTGAACACCGCCAGCCGGCGGAAGAGCACTTGAGCGGGGCCTGTCAGAAGCTGGTAACTCCAATCGATGGCGGCATGCAGCGTTCGGTGCCTTTGCATGTGCGATCGATGACCCATCTCGGCCAGGTCGAGGTTGGTCTCAAGATGGGCTGCAATCTGACGCAGGCTCATTGTTGCCATGCGGGAAGCCGCCAGTTCGAGCGCTAAGGGGATTCCATCCAATTGGATACAGATTTGGGCGACCTCAGGCGCATTGGCAGCGCTGAGGCTGAAGGCTGAGCGGACCGCTTGGGCACGTTCAATGAATAAATTCGCGCTGTCAGCGGCAGCGACTGAGCTCATCAGGTCCTCACTCGAAGGGTCGGGCAAGGAAAGAGGCAAGATGTTAATCATGCGTTCTCCGGGCAAGTGGAAGGGCTGACGGCTCGTTGTCAAAATACTCATATTTGGGCAATGCTTGAGCAAACTGGAGGCTAACTGAGTACAAGATTCCAGCACATGTTCGCAGTTGTCGATCAGCAGCAGTGCATTTTTTGGCCCGAGTGCTTTCCAGAGAGATTCTCTCAAGCTGTGGGCTCGGCTTTCCTTCAAACCAAAGGCCCGTGAAACTGCCTGGTCGATGTGATCCGGATCGTTGATGGAAGTTAAGTCCACCCACCAGGCTCCATCAGGGTACTGATCAACAAGATCGCTTGCGGTGTGGATGGCAACCCGAGTTTTGCCGATGCCGCCAGGACCAGTCAGGGTGACAAGCCGATGGTTTGAGAGCGCCTCTTTTATCGCAGTCAGCTCAGCTTGTCGACCGACCAGGCTGCCCAGCGGAACCGGTAAATTGCTGATCCGGGCGGCTGGCGATTCCGACCAGGCGGGAGGCTTTTCAATCCACGCTTGAAGCGCCCGCGTATCTGGCGCGGGGTCAACACCCAACTCCTCCCGCAAAGTCTCTTTGCACATCTCAAATTGGCGGAGCGCCGCCGTCCGATCTCCCAACGCAATATGGCTGAACATCAAGTGCTGGTGGGCACGTTCATTGGCGGGGTCAAGCTGGAGCACCAATTGGGCGTGTTCGGTCGCTTTGCGGTAATCGCTTTGAGCACGGGCAGCCTGGCTTCTATCAAGCAGGTAGGAGATCAGCTTCTGCTTAATCTTGTCACGCTTCGAGAGGACCCAATCGTCATAAAAGCCCGGGAGAAGCTCGCCTCGATACAGGTCATCCAGCGCAGCGGGGCTAGCGGGTTCAGTCTCCTTGGGTTGATCGGAGGTGATTGATTCGAGCGCCCACACATCCACCCATAGCGGAAAATCAAGGTTCAATGCCAGCGTCTGCCGATCGGATTCAAGCAGCCGCTTGCCGAGGAGCCGTCGCAATGTCGCCAATTCATTGCGAAGTGAATCCCTGGCCTTCTTATCGGTGACTTCCCCCCAGAAAATCCCGGCTACCTCCTCCCTGGAATGGGGCCCGGGATGCAAAAGCAGATAAGCGAGCAGGGCCTCGGCATTGCGGGTTGGAAGATGGATCGTCTCGCGATCGTCCTCCACTGTGAAGGGTCCCAGTAGCCGAATTCGAAGACGCGGTTCCGCTGCTGTCTTTCTTGCCATATTTCTTGCCTGTATCGCCAAGCCTGGGGGACTTTGTGGAGGGATTGATCGCCTGGTCGGTGGGCGCTCAATCCAAGCTTAGCCCACCGCCACACTCCGGGCAACCAGGCATGGATCTGTTGCAGCAAGTGAACGTGAGCCAGTGCCACAGAGTGCGGGAAGCCTAAAGAAATAAACTCTCGAGTCAGCTTTAGAGGCGATTAGCGCACCTTATGCCAGATGACCCAGTCCGGGGCGACGACGTGTCGGTGCTTCTGGCGGAACCGATGTGGGAGTTCCGGAATTGATGGGTGTGGATACAGGAATTGATGCAGTTGGTGTACAGGCGCCAGTGAGAATTAACCGCACTAGCAGGCTGGCAGAGGTATTGCGCATTTCAGTTGGCTCACATCCCGCATCAGGCTTAGGCGGCAGAGCCGGCTTGGAAGCATTTAAACCTGAGACTTAATGAAGTCAATGGCGCAAACTCTCGGCCAGGCGGATGGCTAAATCAACAAAGTCGATTCTGATCTGGATCTTCGTGCTCCTGGATGGCTGTCATCCAGGAGGGGGTTGTTTGGCGCGAGAGTCCAAGTGCCGTCCGACCGAACTTCCAACGGCAGACAGTTTACATGACCTGCGATAAAGAAGAGATGCCCGGGCGGGCATCTCCATTGATTGGATCTTGAGAGTATGGGGGCTTTACTCGCCCAGCCAGGCTTTGAGCATCCAGAGGTGGGCTTCCAGGCCGTCGTGGATGTCGTCGAGCAGATTGGTGGTGGTGCGGTCGTCGGCCGCTTCGGCGGTTTGGATGGCAGCCAGTAAGCTCTTGTTGAGCGACTCAACATCCTTGACAGTGCGCACGACCATTTCTTTCTGGGCAGGGATATCAACGTCTTCGCTCAGCGAGGTCTCTTCCAACATGTGGCCCAGCGTGTGGAGCGGCACCGCTTCCAGGCCGACAACGCGCTCGGCCAGCTCATCGATGACGTCGCCGACCTCGGTGTAGATC
>JBKHKF010000286.1:0-3914 GCA_046537745.1 Anaerolineales bacterium
GTCCCCCGGTTGTATTCCAGGGCTTGAAAGTAGTGTTCCTCTGCTTTCTTCCACTCTCCATTGCCGCGGTATGCGTCTCCCATCGACCCATTGATCATGCCGTGGTAAAAGACATCATCTTTGGGAAGCTCTTTTGCCGCCTGGATTCCAAATCGGCGGGCGGATTCAAGATCGTTTTGCATGCATGCCGTCGAGCAGTAGAAGGCGGAAAGCCTGGCCTTCGCCTTTTCATTCTTGCCTCCTTCAATCTGCGCCAGGTACTCCTCCGCCATTTCCAAATCCCGTATTGTGGATCGGAAATCACCTCTTACGGCATAATAGGCCGCCCGACCTATCGTCAACATCGGATGTTCCTGGAACCAGGCATCCGGGATTAACTTGAGCCACTTTTCAACAGACCTCATCTCACCCCGGCAGATCTTCAGTGGGATAAAACGGTTGCCAAGCTCCTGGACAAGGTTTGAATCCCCGCTTCGTATCGCGTGGTCCATCGCCTGATCGCCGAATTCATGGTCCGCGAACCACTGGGCTGCTTTCTGATGGAGCTTTTGAAGCTGGTCTCTTCCCTGGGACTCCAACTGGGACCTGAGGAAGTCTCCGAAAAGCTGATGGTAGCGGTACCACTCGCCTCGATCATCGAGACAGAGCACAAACAAATTCTCTCGCTCCAGTTCTTCGATCACCTCCAGGCTGTTTTGCCGCCCTGTGACGGCATCGCAGAGAGGTGCGCAAAAACGGTCCAGTATGCTGGTTTCCAGCAGGAACTGACGGATATCCGGCGGGAGCTGACCAAGAATATCCTCACTCAGGAATTCGACCACATGACGGTGATCGGCCGCGGCAGAGATCGAATTGACGACGCCTTCCTCGGACTCCTTTGATCCCAGGGCCGCCAGCTGTATTCCGCCAACCCATCCCTCCAGAATTCCGTGCAGCTGCTTACACTCCTGCTCGGACAATTCCAAGCCCATCCTCTGATTGAGAAAGCGACGGGTTTCATGGATCGAGAAACGGAGCTCAGCCGGTCCAAGTTCATACACCTGATGTCGGGCGCGGTATTTGTGCAGGGTGAATGGCGGCTGAACCCGACTGTTGAGAACAAAATGAACCTTCGGGGGCAGGTTGTCCAGCAGAAAGACAAGCGCCTCATGGATTTCAGGCGAGGTAATCAGATGGTAGTCGTCAAACACGAAGAACAAATGCTCATCGATTTCGCTGACTAAATTGAGGAACGCGATGAGCGCGGCTCTTGGATCGAAGGACTGAGAGCTGAGCAGGAGACCGAAATCGCTGTCGAGCACATCCGGATTGATGCGCTCCCAGGCGCCAAGCATGTAGCGCAGAAACGACCCGACGTCATCTTCCTCGAGGCTCAGGGATATCCAGGCGACCCGATCCGATCTGCCGCGAGCCCACTGCGCTAACAGTGTGGTCTTGCCATAGCCGGCGTGGGCGGACACCAGAGTCAAACGGTGGGCAGGAATCCGCTCTTCCAGCTGGTTCTTCAGCTCAGGGCGTTCGATCAGACCCTTGGGCTGTTCCGGTATGAGAATTTTTGTACGGAGCAGCGGCTCGACAAAGGCCATATCACCCTTCTCCCAATCCAAGCGTGATGGCTCGCGATAAGAGAAAGTAGATCAGCTTGAAAGTCCCACAAGCCATCTTTCTTGCGCTTGTCGGTGCCCGCAAAGCCAAACTACCTGCTCAGTTCAAATGCGTAAGGTGATTGTACACGATGCATCCGGGGTCCCTCGGACATTCAGGCGCATGCCGCGCCTATCCTTTGCCGAAGCGGAGGCAGCGCCATTCAATCCATGGAGAGGAGAAAGCCGACCAAAGCTTCCATTTCCTGTTCCGACAGCGAGTCTGCCAGCGAGGAGGGCATCAGATCGGCGAAGCCATCGACCAGGTACTCCCCGGGCCGTTCGATGGAAGCACGCAGGTAGGCCTCGGCTCCTACACCAGCAATACGCTCACCGGCGCGGCCGGCGATTCCATCCAGTGATGGTCCAACCACGACTTGGCCCGGCGAAGTCGAATGGCAGCTGCTGCAATGCTGAATGAAGAGGCGCCGTCCTTCCTTAAGCCTATGATCATCTTCCACTTCAGCCAATCCTGCACCGGCGGAGGCGCAGCCGACCAAAGCGGTCAACATGAGTATGGCCGTTACAGTGATGAGAAAAGCGCGCCTGAAGATGCTCATAAGAATGCAGTGCGTCCGCCCTTCAGCCAAGAATCTGCTCCCCTCGCCGCAGGATCAAGCTGCCCATCCAAAATGACCATAATGGATTAGCGACCGCCGAAATCGCAAAGCCTGCTGCGGTGATCGGGTGCATTTCGCCCAGATATAGAAAGCCGGTCGCGATGGCGATAAAGGAAACGCCGGTGGCGATACTGGCCCAGGCCAATCCGGAGGGAATTTTTTTAACACCCAATGCGTCAGCGCCCGAAAGGGTCCACCAAACCCCCAGAAAACCCGTCAGCCACATTACAGGCCACAGGGTGTCCTGAAATTCGACCAAGCCCACCGCCAGCGCCGCTTGAAGCCCCGAAAAGATCAGGAGCGCAGTTACCGCCGCGCCGGTGAGAAGCATGGATGAGAAACCCGCGCCGCGCCACAGCATCCGATGCACGAAGAGAAACACGGGGACCAAAACCAGCATCTGCAAAGCGCTGACCGCGTCATTGATGGGGCCAAAGGCTGGGACTCCTGCGAAGAAAATTGAGAGTGTGGCCAGGCCGAGGATGGCGAGGGCACCTGCCGCATAGGCAGCCGGACCCGCCACCAGCACAAGCATATTTGACATTGTATTTTCCTCTCAGAAAGGTTTGAACATCATCAACCAGAGAATGACCAGGATTCCGATGATCCCGATGGAGCCCAGCAATACAGGTCGCCCGGCGCTGGCTGCCTCGGAAATATCGAACGCATTTGCCGGATCGGCTATGGAATCTCTTGCATCGCCACTCGCAAAACCGGCGACATGGGCAGCCACCCCATCCAAATAGCGCCGGCCCAGCGTGGCCATGGCGACCGTGATCAGCACAAAGATCGCCAGGGAACTCCAGATCCACCCTGTGCGCCACCACCCCCCAATAATGGCCAAAGCGATTCCGCTCAAGAACATCACCGCGGTGGCGATTGAGAAAGGGATCTCGGCCCAGCGCCTAATTTTTATCAGCGAGAACAGGCTGTCCTGAGAAACCTCGGCTCTGAGGCGGAACATCACCGCCGCCGTGGCGCCATGGGTCATCATGAACAGAAATGAGCTGGCAACATGAAGGAAAACGAGCCATCGATACATCATTCAACCCTTGCCCTTCCCAGGCCAAACTTCATAAACGCCTGATTATCGAGCGTAGTCGGCCTCGAGAGTCAGCCCGCCAGCGGATCGCCAGGAGCAGAGGCCGCTTCCACCGCCGGCTCCGTATCCTGCAGGCTGGCGGTAGCCCGCCTAGCCAACAACCAACCCAACGAGAAATCGATCAGGGCGAGGACCGGATGCAGGGCCGCGGCAACCGGCACCGAATCCCGAAGGAATATGACGAAATCAGCCTGGAACAAATACACACCAAAGAGAACCCAGGTGATGCGCTTAATGTCCGGCGAAAGACGGCCAAGATACATTAAGATCAGCATCAGGATCAGCGGGATTCCCAAACCATGACCCAGGTCAGTGTGGGCATCCCAGGTGATCTGGCCAGCCACCACCACCAGGCCGACGAGGAAAACCTGCACAAGCACACCCACGACGAAGAGCCACGAAAAGAGCACGTATCCGAATCGGGCAGCTGAACGCATTTGAGACTCCTTCTCCCATATCTCCAGATCCAGATTAGCGGCGTGCTTGTCCCATTGTCATGAGGCAGCAGTCCCAAGTCTGCCGGGAGGATTTGTGTTCCAGGAGAGGGGT
>JBKHKF010000287.1:0-3889 GCA_046537745.1 Anaerolineales bacterium
GAGTGGTCGCCAAGAAACAAGCCGCCTGCGTGGCGAATCTTCTTGGCCCAACGTGCCGGCTCCTTCAAAGACAGACACAGGTGCTCCGGCGCATAGGCATTGGCGAGCTCGACTGCTTCGTTCAAATCACGGACAATGATGATGGCACCCTGGCCGGCCAGGGATTCCTCGATGGTCCCGCGTCGGCTCAAGCGCGGCAGCTGCTCGCCGACCGCCTCCTGGACCGAGCGGGCGAGCTGCCGGCTTGGCGTTAGGAGCAGCGCGCTGGCTAAGGGGTCGTGTTCTGCCTGCGCCAGCAGATCTGCCGCCACCCAGGCCGGGTTGGCGGAGTCATCGGCCAGAACCATGGTTTCGGTGGGGCCGGCTAAACCATCGATGCCCACCCGTCCAAAGACGGCTTTCTTGGCCAGCGTGACGAACAGCCCGCCCGCCCCCACCACTTTATCCACGGCCGGAAGCTTCTCTAAGCCGAAGGCGAGGGCGCCGATAGCTTGGGCACCGCCTAATTGGAGAACGTGGTCAATTTTGCAAAGATGCGCCGCGGCCAGGATGGAATCGTCGGCTTTGGGCGGGGTTGCGACGATGATCTCGGAAACCCCCGCCACGCGGGCCGGGATGACGGACATCAGCAAGGAGGAGGGAAGCGGCGCGCTGCCACCGGGGACGTAGACCCCAACTCGCTCAATAGGACTGAAGCGCTGGCCGAGCCGGCCGCCTGGATCGTCGGCGAACCAGCTTTCGACAGGTTGCATCTGGTGAAAGCGCTCAATGCGGCGGGCCGCCAGCCCAAGCGACTTTTGAATCTCGGGCGGGGTTCGGCGCCAGGCAGCCGCCAACGCAGAGGAGGAAAGCAGCAGTGGATCCGGGTCGATTCCGTCCAGCTCTTTGGACCAACGTCGGGCGCCAGCCTCGCCTTCCCGGTCGACGCTGTCGAGGATTATTGAGACCGCGCTCTCGGGGGTGGCGCCGCTGCCGAAGCGCCCGGTCAAGCTCGCCAGCAGGCTTTCCGGATATTCGCCATGTTCGGCGCTCTTACGGGCGAGTACGGTGGACCTTGCTTCGTCAGCATCGAGTATGCGTATCGGGGATTGCGATGAACTCATAACTGGCCCTTGCCTTTCGGCTCTTCATTTCCATCGAGCTGGCTGAGCAGATCTCGATATGCATCCGGCTCCTCTTCGAAAATGTAGGTCACCGGCATCACGACAACGCCGGAGCCGCCGATCGAACGGAGTTCGGCGATGGCCTCGGTGAGTCGGTCACGACGAACGATGATGTTGACGGCGAACCAATCCTGTCGTTCGCGGGTGATCACCGGGGATATGGTTGGGCCCTGAAGGCCACCAATGACCCGCTGGCTGAAGATGCTCTCGGCCACGGCCCGCTTGGATTCGCCTCGAATGTTGGCGAAGACAGCGACGTTGGCGTTGGCGCGTAAATGCGCTTCGATGTACTCCAGCAGCAAGCGACCCATCTCCAGGACCTCGGGTCGATCTCGCAGCGCTTGGCGGTTTGCCACCAGGCAAGCCTGAGATGCGAGGATACGGCCGTCCTGCAGTGGCTTGAGACGGTTATCCCGCAGCGTGGTTCCCGTGGAGACCAGATCGACGATGACCTGTGCGTAGCCAATGGCTGGCGCTGCCTCCAGCGTGCCTTCGGATTTGATGAGCTCCACTGGCGTCAGGTTGTGCTTCTCAAAAAAAGCCTGAGTCAGGTTGGGGAATTTTGTGGCTACCCGGAGCGGCTGTTCAGAGGTCCCGGCAGGCAAGTCAGCCATCGCCTTTGTCGCCTGCCAGCTCTCGGGGACGATCACTTCCAACGTGCATTCGCCGAATCCCAACTGCCGCTGCATGGCAATAATTTCGCCGTTGCGGCCTGCCCGTTCAGAGACCACGTCCCAGCCTGTGATTCCGAAGTCCACGCTGCCCTCGCGCACGCTGACGGCGATATCCCCGGCTCGCTGGAACAGGACGGAAAGATCGGGCAAATTGGGGATGCTTGCCTCGAACTGGCGGGGGTTCGGTTTATGCACCCGCAAACCGGCTTCAGCGAGAAAATCCAAAGCGTCGGCAGCCAGGCGGCCCTTGCTGGGGAGTGCGAGGCGGATATCCTGTCGATTCATCGTTCCTCCGGTGAAACAAAAAAACCCTCCCGGTCAGGGGAGGGTTTCTAGGCGCAGTTGTGAGAAACCGTTAAAGCCGTCCTGACCAGGCGAACGTCTGGTTGGGGTGAGCGTGATGATGCAGTCCGGCGCAGCTTGTGTTTCTCATGGTAGATTGCATGCTAGCACAGGGGTACGGGCTTGGCAAGGGTTTATATTCTTGTGCCATTTGAAATTCGAGTCTCATTCTTTAATGATTCCATGCGGGGATCTGGAGGGGAAGCAATTGGTTTCATTTCCCGCACTCCTTCAGGAAACGGGGCTTTGGCTGGTGAGATCGAGTTCCCCGGCGGGGACAAAAGGGAAAGCGCGATCCGGCGGGGAGAAGGTCGGGGCAGCAAGCCCCAAAGCGGCGCGGCGGCGCGCTCAAGGTCACCAAACCAGGACGATCAAAGGCACTGTGATCGCTAGCACGATCAGCGATGTCGGTAAGCCCATCCGCCAATAGTCAGCAAAGTGATAGCCGCCAGGCCCCATGACCACCGTGTTGCAGTGATGGCCGATAGGCGTCAGGAAGGCGGAGGAAGCCCCCACCGCCACCGCCATCAGCAATGGGTCGGGCGAGGCTCCAATCCCCTGGGCGACGGCAAGCGCCAACGGCGCCATCAACACCGTTGCCGCCGACTTGTTAATCACGTTTGACAGCAGCATGGTGCTTATCATCACCACTGCCACCGTTACCGCCGGTCCATGCTGCCCCACCTCGGCCAACAATTGTCCAAGCGACTGCGAAGCTCCTGTGGCCTCGAACGCATTCCCGACCGGGATCATCCCTCCCAGCAGCAGGATCACAGGCCAATTGATGCTTCTGTAAGCTTCGGGCAACGTCAGGATCCCCGTCAGCACCATCAAGACCGCCGCCGCCGAGAAGGCGATGGCGGGCTCGATCCATCCCAGCATGCTGGCCGAGATGGCAAAGCCAAAGATGGCCATACCAATCCCGGCCCGGCGCGGCTTCATCAGTTGCAGGCGGTTCTCCTGCAACAGCAAAACCCCGAGCTCTGCCGCCGCCTGGTTCACCGTCTCGCTACGACCCTGGAGCAAAAGCACATCGCCCGGCTTGAATTTAACGTCACGCAGGCGATCATGGATCGGCTGGCCCTGCCGGGAGATTCCGAGAAGATTGAGTCGGTAGCGGGATCGCAAATTCAGGTTGCGAACATTTCTGCCGACGATCAACCCTTCGGGCAGGATCACAACCTCGAAGAAGGTAGCCCCGCGCCACTCGAGCAGCTCATCATCGATGTCTGCCCTCCCTGCCAGCTCGAAACCCTTGGCCCGAACCAATTTTTCCAATTCGTCGGTGCCCACCTCCACGATGAGAGTGTCGCCGGCTCTCAGAACGTCGCCCCCCGTGGGCAGCTTGAAGCCATGCTCCTCTTGGCCAATACCAAGAATCACCACCCGGCCTTCGAACCCAGCAAATACATCGTCGACGCGCTGCCCCACCAGCTTGGATTCCTGCGGCACGATCAGTTCGGTCAGGTAGTCTTCAATCAGGCGGATGGCGCTCTTTTCGGCGATGCCGGTTCGCTGCGGGAGTAAACGCCAGCCGATCAGGCTGACGAACAGGACCCCGGCGATGAGCAAGGGTGCGCCGACCGGGAAAAAATCGAGGATGCGGAAGGCCTCACCCAATTCTTCGGCTCGAAAGGCGGAAATGTAGATGTTGGGAGGCGTGCCGATGCCGGTGATGAGGCCACCCAGAATGGAACTGAAGGCCAGCGG
>JBKHKF010000017.1:0-16063 GCA_046537745.1 Anaerolineales bacterium
CGACAAGGCTCTGGCTGCGGCCGGAATACACGACCAGTTCCGCAGAACTCAGGGATTCCTGGCCCAACTCCTGTGGCTCTGGATCCGCCGCGGGGTCGGGATCGGCGGTGCTTGGCGCGCTGGCAGGCCCACAGGCCGTCAGCGCCAGAGCAAGGATCAGTACGAGAAACAAAGCTTTTCGGTACAAGGGTTCTCTCCTTTTCCTATCTTGGCCTACTGGCATTTCAGCAGGCAGACTGATAATATAACAAATAAGTATTTGAAATATTTTCAAAATTGTAGCCAGAAGCGGCTTGTTCATCAAGGCACAAGCGTTAATATTTAGATTAACGCTGGTAAATACGCTGGCAAACTGGGTGAAGGAAAGATCGGCTTCTTGTCAAGAAAACACACTTCCGTTTCGCCTGTGATGGCTCATTACCTGGGCGAACTTTATCGGCTGGGCGCCAGCCAGGATTTGGTTTCACCCACGGCTTTGGCCGAGGAGGTGGGCGTGACCACGCCAGCCGCGGCCAGGATGATGGATCGACTGGGGGAGGCCGCGTTGATCGAACGCGAACCCTATAAAGGGGTTCGATTGACCGCTGAGGGTATCCGCGAAGCTCTTCGAGAGCTTCGCTACCACCGGACAGCCGAGGCCTTTTTGGTGAATGCGATGGGCTATGGCTGGCACGAGGCTCATGATATGGCGGATGCACTGGCCGAAATTGCCGATGAACGGTTTGTGGATGAAATGGCCGAACTGGCGGGTCATCCCACCCGATGCCCGCATGGCGAGCCAATCCCTTCCAGGGACGGTCGCATGCCGGAGGTGAAGGACCTGGCCCTCACCGAACTGGAACCGCCCGAGGACTGTCTGATCAGCCGCATCAAAGCGCGGGAAGAAGGCAGGCTCATCTATCTGCAGCAAATCGGTATGATGCCCGGAACAGCCATTCGGCTGTTGCACAGGGCGCCCTTTAACGGGCCGGTCCGGGTGCGGGTCGACCAGCGTGAAGAGGTGATCGGGGTGGACCTTGCTGCCAAGATCCGGGTCCACCGGACCAACGGATCGGATGTTGGCGCTTGACGCAACTTTGGCGGGGGTGCTACAATCTCGCCATTGCACAGACAATTAAATAGCGGGAGATCAGCGTACTGGGTCTCGGCATCGCCGAGATCACGAGGTGGAGGTTTCCCCCTTCAACGGGGGATTAACCCAGGCGGCCATGCCCTTGGGGAAAATCGAGCGGATCAGCGGATGCCTCCGAAGCCAGCCACAGGCTTCCTTCTCCCTTCCAGAAAGGGTGGTTTGAAAACCGGGCGGTGACGCCTGGGACAAGAGCCTCTCGGTGGCCGACGAGATCGGAATGCGAGATCGTCGTGGGCTCGTGGAAGGGCGTCCTTTGAATGCAGGCATATCGGGATAGCCCGGTATGCTTTTTTATTTGGACGTTGAGGAGGTTTCTGTGTCGGAATACCGTCGATACCACATTGAAACGGAGCAAGCGCCGAACCTGAAGGGTCATCCCAGCCGCTTTCGGGTCCGGATGAATCGCCCCAGGCTGGCCGCCTTCCTTCTTAAGGAATTAGTTCATTACCAGGGCAACATGCCGGTGATCCTCAGCCGCCCGTGCGTCTATGGTGTGTTCTCCGGTCCTGTTGGCGGCTTCGCACCGAGGGAGCAGCTGTGCGTTGGCTGTCTGCGCTGCACCGTCCAGTATCCGGATATGGTGCAAATCGAGCCAAATCCAGACAGGCTGTCACTCGGAGATTCCTACGTCACAGCCGATCAAGTGGACACATTGCTATATGAGGCCTCGACCGGTCGTGTGCCGGTGAAGGGTGCCGGCTATCGCGGCGCCTACGGCGGCGGCGGCTGGGACAGCATGTGGACCGATATGTCGGAAATTGTCCGCCCAACCCGGGATGGCATCCACGGCCGCGAGTACATTTCAACCGCCGTTGATCTGGGCCCCAGAAACACCTTCCTTGAATTTGATGAACACGGGAAGCTGGTCGATTCTGCGCCGTCGATGATCACCTTGCCGGTGCCGGTCATATTCGATATGCCGCCAGCGCAGGCTTGGGAGCGCCGGTACCTGCGAGCTTTGATTCAGGCGGCGGAATCGATTGGAAGCCTGGTTATCCTGCCGCTTGGGATCCTTCGGCAACAAGGGCTCGAGAGTGAGGCGCTGGTGCCCTTGGTGAAGGGGTCTGAAATCGATGATTTAGCCGCTCTTGATTGGAATCCACGGATGATCGAAGTCGAAGGTGTGAAACTGAAGGACATTCGGCAGTTGAAGCGGAGATGGCCCGAGAGCTTGATTTGTCTGCGGCGGCCATTTGCCGGCCCGGACCTGACCGATCAGATTGAAGCGGGAGCCGGGTGCTTCCACTTGACGGCGGATTACCACGGCGATGCAGAGGGCGAATTCGTCATGGATGCCATTCAGCGGGTTCACCACGAGCTGGTGGAATCCGGTCTGCGGGAGCGGGTCACATTGATCGGCAGCGGCGGTGTCACGGCTGCTGAGCATGTGCCCAAGGCCATCATCAGCGGGCTGGACGTGGTCGGCATTGACACCGCCCCGCTGTTAGCGGTGCAGGCCCAGTTCGAGGGAGATGTGAAAGCCATCCAGGGCTCTCAGGTGAGGCTTCCCTCTTTTGAAGAGACCTGGGCCCGTCAGCGTCTGGTCAATTTGGTGGGATCCTGGCGCGATCAAGTGCTGGAGATTCTCGGCGCTATGGGATTGAGGGAGGTCCGTCGGCTGCGGGGTGAATTGGGTCGATCCATGTCCCAACACAAACTCGAGAGGGAGGCTTTTGCCGGAATTGAGGGATTCGACGATGACTGAACCGAAGGATCTGGCCCTGAAGGAAATCACCAAGAAGCACACAGAGGCTTTGCGACGCGGTTTTTCCGATTGGCCGGAGAGAACGTCGCCGCCACCGGCCTTGGGCGATCTGCGTTGGACCCCCGACCTGATCCTTTCGGTCTGGAAGCAATCGGAACTCGGGCAGCTGCCTGAGAACGGCCTGGAACATCGCCATGGTGAATCGGGCGGCGGCTTCGACCGGCTTCGCTTGAAAGAGCTGCCGGGGGAGGCATGGCTCAGCCCTGAGCAGGAGGTGGATCTATCCATCCCTCTCAACAAGCGGAATGAGGATCCTGAGACGGTCATTCCGATTCCATGGTACGGCGCCGGCATGTCCTACGGTTCCATCAGCGAGCAGGTGATGCTGGCGCGGGCGATGGCGGCGAGGGAGTGGGGCACCTATACCTGCACCGGCGAGGGGGGCTACCCTGATTCTCTGATCCCCTATGCGGACAGCGTAATCACTCAAATTGCGACGGGCATGTTCGGGGTAAATGAGGAGACGATACAGCGGGCGCCCATCATTGAATTCAAATACGCGCAAGGCGCCAAACCGGGGCTTGGAGGACACCTGCTGGGTGACAAAGCTACCACCGCCGTCGCCAAAATGCGGGGATCCGTCCCATGGGTGAGCCTTTTCTCTCCGTTCCCATTCCACAGCGTGTACTCCGTTGAGGATCACCGCAAACATCTGGATTGGGTCAAGACCATCAACCCGGAGGCGCTGGTCTCGGTCAAGGTCTCGACGCCCACCGATGTGGATATGGTGGCCGTCGGCAGCTATTACGCAGGCGCCAACATCCTCCAGATTGACGGGTCTTACGGCGGCACCGGCGCTGCGCCTGAGATTGCCAAGAAGAACATCGCCATGCCGGTTGAATACGCCATCCCCAAGGTCCATCGCTATCTGGAATCCGAAGGGATTCGCGATGAGATCGTGGTGATGGCCAGCGGCGGAGTCCGCACGGCGGCCGACATTGCCAAAGCCATCGCGCTGGGCGCCGACGGCTGCATCATCGGTACCAGCGAGCTGGTAGCGCTGGGCTGCACGCGCTGCGCGAACTGTGAGCGCGGGCGCGGCTGCCCCTTCGGGCTGACCACAACGGATCCCGAGCTCTCGCTCCTGGTGGATCCGGAGTGGGGCGCTCAACGAATCAGCAATCTGTATGCCGCCATGGCGGATCAGCTTCGTGAAATCTGCCGCCGGATGGGTTTGTCCAGCATTCAACAACTGCGCGGGCGGCGCGATCTACTGCGCTATGTGCCGGCGGAGGCAGGCACTATGCCGGGAGGTGCACGATGAAGGATCGGCGCGAATTCCACCGGGCGGTGCGGCGCTCGCGAGGCCGCATGCTGTGCTCGCTGCCGGGAACCATACTGCAACATGATGAGGCGGCCGAAGGCGGCTGCGGCGTGATCGGCATGGCCAGCAGTGTGCCGGTCGCCGGTCGTCATTTGCTGCAATCATTGCGACAGATGCGCAATCGTGGCAACGGCAAAGGCGGAGGCGCGGCCATCGTTGGGTTGGAGCCAGGCTCACTGGGCCTGTCCATCGAGCAGCTGCGCGACTGTTATTTATTGACCATCGCCTATCTGGATGAAGCTGTTCAATCGCGCGTGGAGAAGGATTGCATCGAGCCCGGCTTCACGGTGGAGAAAACTTACACTTTCCCGATGGATCCCCCGGCGGGCCTTGAGCCGGCGCCTCCCAAGGTTGTGACCTATGCCAGTCGTGTGCGTCCCTCGATTCTGGACTCTTTTGCTGAGGAGCATGGGCTGACGGGCGCCGATCGAGTGGCTGTTGAAGAGGAATGGGTGTATCAAAACACCTATCAGCTCAACAACGCATTTTACGCTTCGCTGGGGGAACAGCAGGCTTTCGTGCTTTCCCACGGGAAAGATACGCTCTCCTTGAAAATGGTGGCCTACGGCGATGATGTAATCGAGACCTATCATTTGGACGATCTCAAAGCTCATGTTTGGATTGGTCACCATCGCTACCCGACCAAAGGGAGGGTCTGGCATCCTGGCGGCGCCCATCCCTTCACCGGCATGCATGAGGCGTTGGTGCACAACGGTGATTTCGCCAACTATGCCTCCGTGCGCTCCTATCTGGCGCAGCACAACATCAAGCCGCTGTTCCTGACGGACACCGAGGTTTCGGTCCTGGTGTTCGATCTGCTGCACCGAACGTTCGGCTATCCATTGGAGTACGTCATCGAGGCGCTGGCCCCGACCACCGAGCGCGATTTCACGCTGCTGCCGGAGGAGAAGAAGCGGGTCTATCGGCAGATTCAACAGACCCACATTCATGGCTCACCCGACGGACCATGGTTCTTCCTGATCACCCAATCGGCCGATGCTGGCCGCGATCCAAGGCTGGCGCGTTTGATCGGGATCACCGACACCAGCATGTTGCGGCCCCAGGTCTTTGCGCTCCAGCAAGGCGAATCGGGGATGCCCTCCATCGGTTTTGCAGCCTCCGAGAAACAAGCCATTGATGCTGCCTTGGCCAGCCTGGCGGCTGAGGACGATCGCTTTTGGCCCCGAGCCGATAAGTTCTGGGCGGCCCGTGGCGGCAGCCACACCGACGGCGGCGCGTTTATGTTCGACGTGGTGCGTAATGGCGATGGGCATGCGGAACTGGTGACCACCGATAAGTTCGGCCGCCGGATTCAGCTCGAGGAGGCGGCCAGACCGGATCGCGGCTCCCGCGGCGGCCTGGAGACTTCACCGGATGCGCGCCAGGATGCTTCGATGAATACTGGCCAATCCTTCGATCACGTGCAGGAGAACCTGGAAACTTTAGGTTATCGGGGGTTGGAGACCTTCCTTCAGAATTGTGTGACGCAGAGTGACGACGATCGCCAGCGAGCGGAGGCGCTCGAGTTGCTTGCTAAGCTGATGGACCGGCGTTACCCGACCGGCTCGCTGCGGCGCAGCTCGATCCTGACGTTGGTGGACTCGGCGCTGAATCGATGGGTGGATTCCATCCTCGAGGATCCTTCCGATGCTTTTAAGGGCTGGCAGCACGGCGCACCATTGCCTGAGCCATCTGGAAATGAGGCGGCGATCGTAATTGTTGGCAGTGGCTTCGCGCCGGAGGGATCGGATTCACTGGCTCGAGCAGTGGTGCAAGCGGCGGATGCTGGCTATCGACGGGTCATTGTGACAGGCGCCCGGGGGCATCGCTTCCTGGGCAATGGGCTGGGAGCGAACACGGAACGGCTTCGGCTTGATGTCTTCGGATCGCCTGGTGACTACCTCGCTTCCGGCCTGGACGGGGCGGAGATCATCGTGCATGGCAGCGGCCAAGACCAGATGGCCCAGATCATGAAGTCCGGCAAGTTGGTGGTTCATGGCGATGTCGGCCAGACCTTTCTGTACGCGGCCAAAGGCGGCCAGGTGTATGTCCTGGGTAGCGCTGCGGGCAGGCCGCTCATCAACGGTGTGGGTTCGCCCAAGGTGGTCATCAATGGCACCTGCCTGGACTATCTGGCGGAATCCTTCATGGCCGGCGATCCGCTTAATGGCGGCGGTTTCGCCATCCTGAACGGTATTGCGTTCGACGATGAAGGTTACCTCCAGCCGATGGAAAGCCCGTACCCGGGCGGAAACTTGTTCTCGCTGGCCTCCGGCGGTGCGATTTTCCTGCGAGATCCGTACCGCAAAGTGGGAGAGGATCAGCTGAACGGCGGCGGATTTACGGCCTTAAGGCCGGAACACTGGTCGCTTATAGAGCCGATGTTGGTTGAAAACGAGCGGCTGTTTGGGATTCCGCTGGCGTGGCTGCTGACGGTGGATGGCGTGCGCAGGAGGCCGGAAGAGGTGTACCGGGCCATTGTACCGGTGCGGGAGAAGGCGCTTCAGCCGGAGGAGGCCTGGGTCGCGTCAGGTTAAGGAAAGATTGATGGAGAGGAAGCGGCTGCCGGGAGCAGCCGCTTTTTTTCATGCAGAACTCGACGAAAGCATGTCTGAGCCGGTCGAAGGGTGAGCGGCGGCGTTCGGGGAGAAGACGGCAGGCTTGCATAAGCGCACTTCGACAAGCTCAGTACGGGACAGTATGGGGATCGCACTACAACCCTTCGGCCAGCTCAGGACAAGCAGGCTCCGTGCGGGGTTGGTGGTTCTGTTGCATGAGGGTGCTGCAAACCATCCGCCTTTCCAACGCTCGTGAAAAATAGTACAATAAAGGTCGGGAATAGGAGGTGGAATATGAAGCGCGCTCAGGAACTGCCGCGGGTCGTGATCATCGGCGCCGGTTTCGGCGGTCTGACGGCCGCCCGTGAACTGGCTGGGGCGCCCGTCCTGGTTCACCTCATAGACCGAAACAACTATCATCTGTTCCAGCCGCTGCTTTACCAGGTGGCCACCGCCGGTCTCGAGCCGGAGCAAATCGCCAAGCCGGTGCGGGCTATCCTGCGCGGCCAGAAAAATCTCCGTTTCCAAATGGGACGCGTCCTGGATATTGATCTGGCCGGCAAGCGAGTACTGCTGGAAGATTCCTCTGTTCCATACGATTTCCTGATCATCGCCGCTGGTGCGCAGACCAGCTTCTTTGGCCTGCCCGGGGTGGCCGAGCACGCCCAGACCTTGAAGCAGCTGGAGGATGGCGTGAGCTTGCGCAATCACGTGCTGCGTTGTTTTGAGGAGGCTGCGGTGGAATCTGATCCGGCGGCCCGTCGTGAGCTCCTGTCCTTCGTGATCGTCGGAGGGGGACCCACCGGTGTGGAGATGGCGGGTGCCCTCTCGGAGTTGATTCATCTGGTGTTGGTCAAGGATTATCCGGAATTGGACAGTGATCAGGTAAGCCTGCAACTCTTGGAGCTGCTGGATCAAATCCTGCCGGGGTTTCCGGGGGAGCTGGCAGCTCGGGCTAAACGAGAGTTGGAGCGCAAAGGGATCGACGTCAAGCTCGGGGTAGAAGTTGCTTCCTACGATGGCCGGCGGGCGCTGACCGCCGCCGGCGACGAAATTAGCGCCCGCACCTTAATTTGGAGCGCTGGCGTGCAGGCCAATCGACTGGTTCAAAATTTGGGCATTGGTATGGGCAGAGCTGGTCGGGTGATCGTCGAAAACTCGCTTCAGCTCCCCGAATATGAGTCCGTCTATGTGATTGGCGACGCGGCTTACATGGAGGCGGATGGGGAACCGCTGCCGATGATGGCGCCGGTGGCCATCCAAATGGCTGAGCGCGCTGTCAGAAATGTTGAGCTGCAACTGGAAGGCAAGGAACCGGAAGCCTTCGAATACAGGGATCCAGGTTCACTGGCCACCATAGGCCGAAACGCGGCGGTGGCCAGCGTAAAGGGGTTCCGCTTCAGCGGCTTCATCGCCTGGGTGGTGTGGTTGGTCGTCCACCTCATCCAGCTGATTGGCTTTCGAAACCGCGTTCTGGTCCTTGTCAATTGGGCCTGGGATTACTTCTTTTATGACCGTGCGGTACGGTTGATTACGGAGCGATCCCCCGTGCCGGATGAATCCTAAGCGGCGAGGGGTTTTGTACCCTTTTCGGGCTGCTCTTCGCGCTCCCGCATCGCATTGAAGGCTTGAATGGCCACCTCGATCATGCCATCTTCTGGCTCCCGAGTGGTCAGCCGTTGAATCAGCAGATTTGGCGCGATCAGCGGCTGCATCCAGGGCTTATCTGCGTAGCGGCTGGTCAATCGCAGATATTCATACGCCAGCGACGCCAGCACCGGGATCAGCAGGAGCCGGCTGCCAAGACGGGGCAGCAGCGGCATGGGACCAAGCAGGGTGAAGATCAAGATAGATAGGATGACCACCGTCAGCAGGAAGGCCGTGCCGCACCGTGAATGTTCACGCGGGTAAGGCCTAATCCCCTCCACCGTTAGCGGGGCACCGTCCTCGAACGCGTTGATGGTCTTGTGTTCTGCGCCGTGATATCCGTAGACTCGTTCGATGTCCGGCATACGAGCGATGCCGGCAATATAGGCGATCAGCAAAGCCAATCGAATCAACCCTTCGAACAAGTTGGTAACCCAGGGGGACCAGCCGAAGGTGTTCTCAAAGAAATAGGCCATGCCGGCTGGCAGCAGAAAGAACAACCCGATGGCTAGACTGAAAGAAAGCACCATCGTCAGCCAGAAGGAAGCTCCCTCGATGGTTTCCTCTTCCTCCAACGCTTGAACGTTGGCCGAGAAGGTCAGCGCCTTCATACCGAGACCAAGCGCATCCCACAGCACCACCAGTCCACGCAGGAAGGGCAGTTGGCTGATCCGGCTTCTATATAATCCCCCGAGCGGGAAGTACTCCAACTCAATCGAGTCATCCGGGGCGCGCACGGCCACCGCGCAGGTCTGGCGACCCCGCATCATCACTCCCTCGATGACCGCCTGGCCGCCGTAGATGGGGAGTTCATTGCTCAAGAGGTTGACCCCTTTGCCAGGGCGCGGTTGAAGTGGATATAGGTCTCGATGCCGCGGTGGAAATTGGGCAGGTGGAACTTCTCGTTTGGTGCATGCAGGTTATCGTCCGGCAGACCGAAGCCGAGGAGAAGGCTGTCCAACCCCAGGATATCTTGAACATAACCGACGACTGGAACAGTACCACCTTCTCGCGTGAACAGTGGCTTGTTCCCCCATACCGCTTCAAAAGCCTTTGTGGCGGCCTGCACCGCTTGTGAATCCCGCTCCATGATGCCAGGGGGCGCCCCAGAGTGGCTCAGGAGCTCCCACTGCATGGTATCGGGCACATGATCCTCCAGGTATTTTCGCAAACTCGCCTCGACCTTATCGGCTCGCTGATCTGGCACCAAGCGCATCGATACCTTGGCCATGGCTCGAGCGGGCAGCACGGTTTTCGAGCCTTCCCCTGTGAAGCCGGAGAGCAATCCGTTGACATCCAGGGTGGGGCGGGCGGTGGCGCGCTCCGTCGGTGTGTATTCCGGCTCTCCGAAGAGCACGGCAGTGCCTGCTTGTTCTTTCCACCACGCCTCATCCGATGGGAGCTTAGCCAGATCCTGCCGCTCATCCTCCGTCAGCGGCCGCACGTCATCGTAAAAGCCCGGGAGCTGGATCTTTCCCTGACTGTCCTTCATGCCGGCGATCAAATGCGCCATGACCTGAGCCGGATTGTCCACAACACCGCCATAACGCCCCGAGTGCAGATCGGTCTTCGCGCCCTGCAGGCGGATTTCAAAGTAGCCAAGACCGCGCAGGGCATACGTTATGGCCGGTGTGTCCGGCGCCAGAATGCCGGCATCCAGGTTGAGGCACAGATCCGCCTGGAGTTTGTCCTGGTGCTCTCTCAGGAAGGCCTCCAGATTAGGCGATCCGATTTCCTCTTCACCTTCCAGCATGTATTTCAGGTTCACCGGAAGCCCATCCGTCTTGAGCATCGCTTCGACGGCTTTCAAATGGGCGACCACCTGCCCCTTCATGTCTGAAGCGCCGCGAGCATAGAGGTTGTCCCCCTTTTTGGTCGGTTCAAAGGGCGGAGTCTCCCACAGATCCTCTGGATCGGCCGGCTGCACGTCGTAATGGCCATACACTAGCACGGTCGGCGCCTCAGGCCCCGCCTCGAGATGCTGGCCGTACACGACGGGATGTTTGGCGGTGGGGATTATGGCGACGGATTCGAAGCCGAGAAGCTTAAGTCGATCCGCCAGCCACTCGGCGGCACGCTGCATATCCGGTTGATTTTCGGGTAATGTAGAGATGGAGGGGATCTCCAGCAGATTGATAAGATCCTGGAGGGATTCATCCTTGTGATCACGGGCATAATCGACTGCGCTGCTCATGCGTGGCTCCTCGTTGTTTCCATGTGTGGCAAAGCGCGGCCATTATACCCTTCTCTTGGCGTGCTCTGGGTTTCATGGTAGGCTTGCAAGCGAGCCCACATTGATGTCTACGACGAGGTGATATGACTTCGACCGGACTGCCCGTCTCGGAGGCGCGGCGGGTCTATGATGATGTTCGCGGGGCCATCGGCCAGACGCCTTTGGTGCGATTGCAGCGAGTGTCCCGTGGGATCAAATGTTCTCTTTATGCCAAGTTGGAAATCTTCAACCCGGGCGGGTCGGTCAAAGACCGTATTGCCTTCCGCATCATCGAGGCTTATGAGCGGTCCGGTGAACTGAAGGCGGGCGGAACCGTCGTCGAAGCCACCTCAGGAAACACCGGCATCGGCCTGGCCATCGCCTGCGCATTGAAGGGCTACAAAGCCATCTTCGTGCTGCCGGACAAGATGAGCGAGGACAAGGTGCGCATGCTGCGCGCCTTTGGCGCCCGTGTGATCATCACACCGACGGCCGTAGCCCCCGAGGATCCACGGTCTTACTATTCCGTGGCGGACCGATTGGTCGAAGAAATCCCGAATTCGGTTCTGGCCAACCAATATCACAATCCTGAGAATCCCAACAGCCATTACGACATGACCGCGCCCGAGATCTGGGAACAAACCGAGGGCAGAGTGACCGACATCGTGGTTGGGATGGGCACCGGCGGCACCATCACCGGGTTGGCCCGCTATTTTCGCGACGAGAATCACGACGTGAAAATCGTGGGCGTCGATCCCGAGGGTTCCATCTTGTATGAGGCCTGGAAGCAGGACGGCTCAGGCGAGGGACTAGAGGCTTCGACTTACAAGGTGGAGGGCATTGGTGAAGATTTCATCCCGGGGACGCTGGATTTGGATTTGGTCGATGAGGTGATTCGGGTAGACGATGCCGAGTCGTTCCTGTGGACGCGTCGGCTGGTGCGGGAGGAGGGGATCTTCGCCGGCGGGTCAAGCGGGTCCGCTGTGGCCGGCGCGTTGAAATACGCCAAGGATCTTCCTGAGGAACGCGTGGTTGTGGTGCTCCTGCCCGATTCGGGCAACCGTTACCTGACCAAAATCTTTGATGATGATTGGATGCGGGAGCATGGCTTCCTGGTGGCGGAACGGCGCAAAGCAAGCGCCATGGACGTCTCAAGCGCTCGTGGGTTGCCCGCGCTGCTGACGGCCACCCCGGATGATTTGATGACCGATGTCATCAGTCGACTCCGCGAGAACGGGGTCGATCAGCTCCCCGTGGTGGCTGACGATGGTCAGTTGGTGGGCATCGTTTCTGAGATCGAACTGCTGGAGCACATGTTAAGCCAGGAGCATGAGCATCCTCCGGATGAAACCATCGAGGGGATGGTCAATCCGGATGTGCGCACGGCTGAACCCGAAGCGCCTTTGAGCGAGATTTTGTCGGATCTGATGGCCAGCAAAGTGGTAGTGCTGGTGGATGAGTTAGGACGCCCGGTGGGCATTCTAACGATCATCGACGCGCTCGAATTTCTGGCGCCGTTGGAGGAGCATGAAGCCGTCGGCTGATATCCCTCACCTTCGCATTGTGCCAACCGAAAAGCTGCACCCCCATGAACTGCCCGATGAACAACGGGCGCAGCCGCTGGTTTCGAGGCTGCGGCGTGATCGGGTCCTGAAAAATCCGCCTATCGTCCTGCCCATCGAAGCCAGGGATGAGTATGTGGTACTCGATGGCGCCAATCGCGTGACCGCGCTGCGTCTCCTTGGCTCACCTCACAGCCTGGTTCAGGTGGCGCACCCGAATGGAGATTCCGTTGAGGTTCGGACCTGGAACCATGTCTTGATGGGATTGGAGTCCGCGAAGGCTAAGTCGCTGCTGCTGCGATCCGAGACGGAGACGAAAACGAATACCATGCGGACTGATCAGCACAGCGGCGACGGCGCTGAAAAAGGATTTCTCCGAATTCATTTTGCTGACGGTGAACAAAGCATCTTCCCGGGTGGGGAGCGCACGCTCCAGGAGCGGATAAAGCTGCTCAATGAAGTGGTGGACACATATCGCGACGATGTTCATTTTGAGCGGACCAGCGGGGACAATCTGGACGGTGTGCGGGAGATGTATGACTCGGTGGCAGCGCTGGTGGTGTTCCCTGAGTTCGATCCCGAAGAAGTGGTAGAGGCCGCCTCAAAGAACTGGCACTTTCCGCCCGGGATCACCCGTTTCATCGTGTCGCCGCGTGCGCTGCGCTTGAACTACCCTCTGGCCATGCTCGACGGGGCGGAGCCAGTCGAGGAAAAGCAGGAGCACCTTAATACCTGGGTCCGCTCGCGCGTCCGCAACCGGCGCGTTCGCTTTTACGCCGAATCCACCTTCCTTTTCGACGAGTGACTTAGTCCACCTGCGCCAGTGCCTGGTCCAAATCGTGGATCAGGTCTTCTGCACTTTCTAATCCAACGGATAGGCGAATGAGGCTGGCTGGCACCTCCAGCGGCGAGCCCTCGGTGGAGGCGTGGGTCATGGCGGCGGGCAGCTCGATGAGCGATTCAACGCCGCCGAGGGATTCGGCCAGCAGGAACACCTCGGTGGAAGCCACCACTTTCTCGGCGGCAAGCCGTCCGGACTTTAGGTCGAAGGAAATCATGCCGCCGCCGTTGCGCATCTGGCGGAATGCCAGCTCATGTTGCGGGTGCGACCGGAGCCCCGGATAGCGGATCCTCTCCACCTTCGGATGGCTCTCCAGGAAGCTGGCGATTAAGGCCGCGTTGGAGGCGTGGCGGTCCATCCGCACCGGCAGCGTCTTGATCCCCCGCAGCACCAGGAAGCAGTCCATCGGCCCTGGTACTGCGCCAACTGCGTTCTGAATGAAGGCCAGCCGCTCCCCCAGTTCTTGATCGTTGACGACAAGGGCGCCGCCCACCAGGTCCGAGTGCCCTCCCAGGTATTTAGTGGTGGAGTGCAAGGCGATATCCGCGCCCAGAACCAGGGGCTGCTGGAGGTAGGGGGTGGCGAAGGTGTTATCCACCAGCACCAGCGGCGGATCAGTGGTGTCCTTGGCCCCTTGGGCGATGGCTTGCAGATCCGATAGATCGAGCAGCGGGTTGGTGGGGCTCTCCAGCCAGATCATTTTGGTGGTGGGTTTCAACCGGGCCAGGAACGGCTCGGGATCGGAGGCGTCCTCGTACTCGATTTCTAATCCATATTGGCGGAAGACCTCCTCAAACAGGCGGTAGGTGCCGCCGTACAGGTCATGCGCGGCCAGCACGTGATCACCCTGGCTGAGCAAATGCAGGGCAGCGTCCGAGGCGGCCATCCCGGAGGCGAAGGCCAGCCCACGCTGGCCGGCCTCAAGCGCGGCCAGGCAGTCCTCCAAAGCTGTCCGGGTGGGGTTGCCGGTGCGGGCATACTCGTAGCCCTTGTGTTGGCCGACCCCCTGTTGGGCGAAGGTGGAGGACTGGTAGATCGGAGTCATCACGGCCCCGGTGGTCGGGTCCGGCTGCTGACCCGCGTGGATGGCCAGTGTTTCGAAATCGTGGTCCGGCTTCATATCCGCTCCTGATCCTTTTTGAGGTGGCTCTGGTGCATACTATAATACGCGGCATGTTTAAACCTATGCGAATGACTTTATGGATATAAACTTCGTTGATCCCTCCGAGGCGCCGGTGCCGCCCGAGGAGCTTGAGGTTCGGGCGATCCGCGCCGAGCCGATGCCGGACCAGCGCCGGGTCAAAGTGCACATCGAGCTGACCCCTTTTCAGCGCCGCCCCACGTTGGCGGTGGCGATTCTGGACCAGGAAGGAACGCAGCTGGCCAGCACCACCATTATCGAATCCATCGAGCATATCCTTGAATTCACCATGCATTTGCGCGGAAAGGCGCCCGCGGGCGAATATCGCCTGAAGGTGGCCGCCGGTTATGAGCAGGAGCAGGATCCGGTGCATGTGAAAGAGACGAGCTTCACGCTGACGGAGTAACCTAACCAAGGGGGTGGGGGCATGACCGAACGCGTTCAAATAGAAGCGCCCGATTTCTCCGGTGCCGTCGTTTCGCGCGTCCGACTGGCCCAAGACCTCGGTGACCAGCCTCACCGGAAGCTGATCCTGGTGATCGCGCCGCCCGGCTACGGCAAGACGACGTTCCTGGCCGAGTTCGCCCAGACCAGCGACAGGCCCGTCTGCTGGGCCCAACTATCCATCGATGAAAAAGACCCAGAACATCTTCATGAATTGCTGACGCAATCCTTGATCCGAAGGTTCCGCCGTCTCAAGGGGAAGATTCCGGCGGGAGGATCTGAGGCGCCGGCTGCCAATTTGGGCCGGGCGCTGGCCGAACATGTGCCGGAGCGTCATGCGCTGGTGCTGGATGATGTGCAAATCCTGCGGCAGTCGCCGGAGGCCACGGCTTATTTGGAATCCCTGAGGCGTTCCCTGCCGGACCAAACGACCTTGATCCTGGCCGGCCGCAGCCTGCCGGACTTATCGCTTGCCGCGCTGGTGGCCGCCGACGACGTGAAGAGCTATGGCGCGGTGGAGCTGACACTGGAATTCGAGGAGATGAGGGAACTGGTGGAGCTCCGGACCGGGGGGGAGGTGGCCGAGGATGCGGCGCAGGAGCTTTATCGGGAGACTGAAGGCTGGATCACCGGGGTGCTGCTGTCGCCGCGTCTGCAGCCGGAGTTTGTGACGGCCGGCGTGGGGCGTTCGCTGGTTGCTGAGTACTTTAATGAAGTGGCTTTTGCACAGGAGCCTGCCGAAATCCAGCAGTTCTTAGTGGATACAGCCATTCTGCCGGTGTTCAACGCCGAGCTCAGCGATCATGCCCTGGGTCGAGAGGATAGTCAATCGCTGATTGAACAGCTCCTAAAATCGGGCAGCTACCTCTTTCGCGAGGGCTATTACCCGGAACCCTTGTTCCGCTATCAGCGGCAGTTTGGTCAGTTTCTGGGGTCGAAGGATGGTTCGCCGGAGGATCACGCGGAGACAATCACGAAACGTGCGGCGGCGTGGTACCAGGAACATGAGCTGCCGGAGTACGCCTTTGATTTGTATATGAGCGTGGGGGATTATGAGGCGGCTGGGAAGGTTGCGGATCAGTGGGCTAGACCCTTGTATGTTCGAGGATTCCAATCACAAATCTATGATTGGGCACAGAGGTTAACCCAGGTTGGGGCTATCACTCCGGAGGTAATCCGAATCCATGCTGTGTGTGAAATCTACGGGCAAGGCAATTTAGGCACGACGCAGGAAAAGTTACAAAAGGCTTATCAATTGGCACTAAAAGATGGTGATCCGAGCGTGAGATTCCGCATTCTAAGCAGCCAGTTTTTGATCTACATTGAGTTTGGAGCTAATGAAAATCCAAAGCAATTATTGGATGAAATGAGAGAAATCCTCCCTCTTTGTCCTGCTGATTATGCAGGAAATTTTTACACCAATTTGCTCTCATATAG
>JBKHKF010000288.1:0-3874 GCA_046537745.1 Anaerolineales bacterium
GGTCAAACCGGCAACCAGGCTCATCACGCTCCAGAAGGGATAGAAGAAACTCACCAGCCACGTTGTGAGCGTAAACAGCGGCCACTGTGGATTGCCCTCGGCTTTGAATTGCTCGATTCGATCGAGCTGGCTTTGAACGATAGGATTGACCATATCAAAGCCAATGAATGGGACAAGTGCGACCATCAGAATTGCTGCAAGGACGATGACGCTGATTACAATCAGTCGCGTGTTGCGGGGTGTTGTTGGAAGCATGATGATCCTCCTAATTGAATGATGAAGTGCCGTTTACATTCCCCATTGCGTAAAATATAGTCGGCATTGAGGTAAACTCCCTTAACTTTGGTTAAGAAATGGTGAAAGATTTCACTATGGAGAAGAAACTTCCTCACAAGCTCGTCCCTCAAATGGAGGTGCTTGGCGAGTTTCCTCCAAATGTGCAGGATCAAGTGGCGGATCTAGCCAAACGCCGAGAATACAAAAAAGGCGACATTCTGTTCCACGCGGGCCAAATCTGGCCCTTTGTCTTTTATGTCTATGATGGGATGCTGCGCTCGGTAATCAGCTCGTTGGATGCGCAGGAATACACGGTATCCACCTGGGGTGAGGGTGAGGTGTTCTGGAGCCACAGTTTGCTCGATGGGGAGCCGATGCCTTCAACCATGGAGGCCCTCAAAGAGGCGACGGTGTATCTATGGCCGGGCGAGCTGATGATGGACTTCCTGCTCGCTCACCCTCCGGCAGCACGCGCCCTGCTCCGCCGGCAAACCCAACTGATCCGGGCGCGCCGCAGCACGATCCACAACCTGGCCTTCAGCTCGGTCACCGGGCGGCTGGCCAAGTTCATCCTGAAGTCCTTCGATTCAACGCGCAGCAACACCATCAGCCGGGAACTGACGCTCGACGAAATGGCGTCGATTGTGTCCACCTCGCCGGTGGTGGTCTGCCGCGTCCTGCACCAGCTGCAGGCTGAAGGTGTCCTTAAAATCAGTCGATCCACCATTTCATTAAGCGATTGGAACGCGCTCGAACGGATCGCACAAGAGGGTGAGAAGCTGCACGAACTAACTGACACCCCAGACTGATCGGCACGCCACCGCTATCCGCCCGCCCCCGTTAATCCAACGACATGGATCCAAAAAAAATTGCATCAGCCTGAATGTTTCCTTTCCTTATTCACGTTTATCTCAAGAAAAGCCCGGAGCCTTAAAGTGTCTCCATTTTTGCTGGACCGTTTGGCGTTTGAGCTCAACCTGGAACCATAGCAGCGGCGGGCACGATCGTGCTGAGATGGAACAGGTCGAGGATTATCCTGGGGGCAAAATGAGCGAGGGCCAGGCGGCCGCACTCATGATCGGGGATCAGTTGTCCGTTGAAGAAAATGGATTACATAAATTCTGCACTCGGTTGAGAGGAGGGACGCCGCACCTTGCTCGCCCTTTTCAGCAAGTTCGAGCGCAGCGCCGTTTGTTCAATCTTTATCCTGGCCCGCCAACTGCTCCAGCCGTTCACGGTTGGTCAGGATGAACTCTACCCGGCTGATCTCGATCACCCCCTGATCTGACAGTTGGTGCAACGTTCGGCTGATAAACTCGCGATTGGTTCCAACCCGAGCGGCCATCTCGTCCAAGGTCAGTTCCCGAGCCGTTGGCTCCCCTTCGATCGGCTGGTAATGGTCCAACAGCAGCCTGGCGAGGCGGCCGGCCACCGGCTGGAACGCGAACCCGTAAATCACATCCCGGGCTCGCCGCATATAACCCACCATCAGACGGGATATATCCCAGGCTGCTTCGGCATGCGCTGAGACCAAAGGCACCACATCCTCCCGCCTCCATTCGTAAAGGGTCGAAGCCGCCATCACCTCAATTGAAGCGGGCATTGGCTTGTCATCCAACAAGGTATGCCCCCAAATCACATCGTCCGGCCCCAGGCTGGCCACCACCTGGCGCTTACCTCCAGGCGACAACATCGCCCAATTCAGGCTGCCGGAAACCACCACAGCGGCTTTCGGCCACGGCTCACCCTGCCAGCACACGCTCTGGCCAATCCGATAATCTCTACGCACAGCGGATCCAGCCAAAGCCTCCCGGTCCACCGGGCCAAGCTTGGAGAATATCGGCGCGCGCTCCAGGCACCCAATCAGCACGTTCTGTTGGTCCATCATTCCACTTGTATTTGTTCAAATACTCGGAAAAGCCTTTGTGATATTTTTCTCATAATAAGACTTGGAGCAGATAATGTCACCTGATTCTAGCAAGCCCAGCCAAAAGAAGCTAACGAGTAAGCCCAAGCTGAAACCACGGTCACCGCAACGAGACCAACTGTTCACCTTCCTTCTCCTTAGCCAACAATCAAGTTCCGCACATCTTTCCAGGAGGGACAGATGAAAGCCACTACGCAATCCCGAAGACTGATATTGGCCATCTTGGCGGTGCTCGTCGGCCTCTTCATGGTGGCCGCCGCGCCGCTTCTGATCCAAATCTCAGTGGAACGTGTCATCGCTGCCCTTGTCGAGGTTGCAAAGACCAAACCGCAGTTCGCCAGCGGGATAACTCTATTTACGCTTGCTTATCCGCTATACCGCGCCTTCATCTTTGTCGGGGGTATTGCGCTGATCCTGTTAGCGCGACCGATCTACCAGGGCGAGGAATGGACTTTTCCCGCCGGCCTGCTGGCGTCCGCCTTCCCTGCGGCGGGAGGCATGTTCATGTTCCTGCCTTATGTCAGCTGGGTCGAAGGTTTCCCGGTCCCGACGGTCATCTCGATAGTGGGACTACTGTTCTTTTGGTCATTCATCTTAATACGCAACGTCGACAAATGGCTGAAAATCGGCCAGCTGATTTCGCTTACCTTTGCGGGCATGCTCACAACCCACGCCTTCACCATCGGCGTGGGCAACCTGCGCATGTTGATGACCCGCCCACACAAACCGCTCTTCGGTTCGGTGGACTGGTGGGTGCTGTCCTGGTCCGGTCCGGTCCAGTGGCTCAGCGTGGTCCTGCTGTTCATCGCCATCCACCAAATCGCAGCCCGAAAGATCCTTGGTTGGCGTCTGGGCATCCTGGCCGGAACTTCCATCCTGGCCATCAACATTCCAACCCAGATTATCCGGAGCTTCGTGGCCGGCGCCGATTCTTTGGATTATCTGTACGGGGCGCTGTTGGCCGCAGGTCTACTGATTGGTTTGCTCTACCCACGCTTCAAGGATGCGCTTCTGGCTGACCAAAGGGCCCAACGTTAATCGCCAGATCAGAAGCAGGAGGAAACACATATGAAGAACAACCACCGACTCGGGGCAGTGCTGGCAGTTATCGGCATTCTGACTGGCGTGCTCATTTTGTATCTGCTGGCTGACACCTATATGCCGACAGTGGAGGGGAAACTGCTGGAGGGCCGCCCCGACGAGGCGATAACCGTTCGCATCGTCTTCGCACTGCTTGGTTGGGTGGGCATGGCCGCCGGTGCCTTGTGGGTTCCGATCCTCTATGGTTTCCTCAACGATAAACCCTGGGCCTGGAGCCTCGGCGTCGCCGCCTCGACGGCCCAGATTCTGGCAGGCTTCTTCCCCATGATACCGCCCGCCAGCATCGGTTTGCCCACGCCGACGTTATGGGTGTTCCTGCTCGGATTTTTGCTTTGGTTCGGCATGCTCTTCATCGGCGGAGTCGAACGCAAGGTCATCGCACTGGCCTTTGTCAGCGGTCTGGCCTATGTGCTGACCTTCATCGATGGCGTTGGCGCCATCTCCCGCTATCAGACCTCGGAGGCCAGTTTCCCCATCGGCATGTATGCCATGGGTCAATCGATCAACTGGTGGGGCGCCATCGCCTGGGGCGTTTTCATATACGCGCTGGTTAAGCGGGCGAAATGGGCG
>JBKHKF010000289.1:0-3870 GCA_046537745.1 Anaerolineales bacterium
GGACTGAATATAGCCTCAGCAAAGTGCAGAGAATATGAAGTGAGCGGCCCGCTTAAAGAGCGGGCTGCTTATTACAAGGGTGGCACAAGATGAATTGGCAGGTTCGGACTTTCGAGTTTGAGCGCGATTACCAGGCTGTGCGCCGGCTGTGGGAGCTTGCGGGTCCGGGAATTCAGCTCTCACCCTCGGATGAACCGGCAGAAATTCGTAAGAAGCTGGATCGGGATCCAGATCTGTTTCTGGTCGCGGAGGCCAACGGCGAGTTGGTGGGTTCGGTTCTTGGCGGTTTCGATGGCCGTCGGGGCATGGTTTACCATCTTGCCGTGGCAAAAGCTTACCGGCACAGAGGCGTAGCCTATCAATTGATGGAGGTGCTGGAGGCGCGATTGCGATCAAAGGGGTGCCTAAAGTATTATCTGCTGGTCACGGAGGATAACGATGGCGCCAAAGACTTTTACGAAAAAATAGGATGTGAAGTCATGAGCTTGGATGTCATGGGAAAGCGTTTAGCATGAGAGTGGCTATCCTGACAATCTCGGACAGAGCTGCCGCAGGGGAGCGGCCCGATCAATCTGGGCCAGTGCTCCGATCCATCGTTCAAAGACACAGTTGGGAAGTGACTCGAGAGCAAGTGGTTTCGGATAATCCGGACGAGATCAAGTCGGCTTTGATGGAGTGGGCTGATGAGGACCTGGCCGATGTGATTCTGACTACAGGTGGGACCGGGTTCAGCCCGAGGGACATCACACCGGAGGCAACCCGGGACGTCTGTGACCGAACTGCGCCGGGTTTAGCGGAGGCGATGCGCGCTGCCAGCCTCCGTATCACGTCGCATGCGATGCTCTCCCGCGCTGCGGCCGGCATTCGCAAAAAGGCCATCATCATCAATTTGCCTGGAAGTCCGAAGGGAGCCAAAGAGAATCTGGAGGTGGTGCTGCCCGTTCTCGAGCACGCGGTAAACCTGATTCAAAATCCGGAGGAAGCCGAAGGCGGCCATCGGGCCGCTGATCAGAGGAAATCCGTATGAGCGAACTGCCCGCAGCCATCCCATACCGTTCGCGATACCGCTGGGTTCTGGTTTCGATCCTCTTTGCCTTCATGCTGCTGCATCAATCGGATAAGCTGCTGATCGGCCCGCTGACCACGCCGATTATGGAAGCCTTCGGGATCAATGAAGCCCAAATGGGCCTGGTTTTTTCCGGCGCCTTGATTGTGCAGGCGGTGATGTATCCGCTGTGGGGCTACCTGTACGACCGTTTTGCCCGTCCGAAGCTGCTGGCGCTGGCCTCCCTGGTTTGGGGAGCGACGACGTGGCTCGGCGCCATCGCACCGACGTACCCAACCTTTGTGGCCAGCCGGGCCTCCACAGGTGTGGATGATTCAAGCTATCCGGGTGTCTATTCTCTGGTGGGCGACTACTTCGGACCGGCGGTCCGCGGGAAGATCATTGGCTTCCTGCAGATCACGCAGCCATTGGGATACATGCTGGGCTTGATGATGGCCTCCTTCCTGGCGGCTCCACTCGGATGGCGGGGGATATTTTATGTAACGGGCAGTCTTGGCATCGTGCTGTCCGTCGTCATCTTTTTTGGCGTCAAAGAAGCACCGCGCGGCGGTGCTGAGCCCGAGCTCCGGAATTTAGAGGAGATCGGCATCTATCGCTTTGATAAGGAGGCCGCACTGGCCCTGCTCAAAAAGCCGAGCTTGCTTTTCGTCTTCGCGCAAGGCTTTGTCGGCGTGTTCCCCTGGAATGTCATCACCTATTGGTTCTTCAGGTATTTGGAAACCGAACGAGGTTACAGCTCGGATCAGGTTTTCACCACTATGGCCGCCGCCATCGCGGTGCTGTCCGTGGGCTATTTTGTCGGAGGCGCCCTCGGGGATGCGCTTTTTGAGCGAACGCGCCGGGGTCGGCTGATTGTTGCCATGGTGGCCGTCCTGCTCGGCGCCATCCTGATGACCATCACGATGAGCGTGCCGGTGCAATCAACCACGACATTCATGATCATGCTCTCCATGACAGCGCTCTTCATCCCCTTCGCCGCGCCAAACATCATTTCTACGGTGCAGGACATAGCGCTGCCGGAGGTACGGAGCACTGCGCTGGCCATACATTACGTCTTTGATAACGGCGGGGCGGCGCTGTCGCCGCTGCTGGCTGGTCTAATCGCGGTTCGTACCTCGCTCGGCGACGCCATTCTTTACATCTCGGTTGGTGCCTGGCTGCTAACGGCGCTGCTGTTGGCGGGTGCGGTGTATTTTGTCCCGCGAGATATCCATCAAATGCGTGAGGCGATGGCGGAACGGGCAGCCACTCTGCCTGAATCTTCCGCCACATAAAGGCCAGCGTGCGAATGCGGGTTCACGAAAGCCCTGAAAGCGCCTCGCCATCGGTTACGCGCGCAGTAGCAGCCTATCTGAAAGGGGAGGCATTTCATCCGCTGGAACTGCCGGCCTGGCAGCGCTCTGCCTTGGCACTGGCGGATCGGGCCGTGCCCTGGATCCTGCCAAAACTTGTTCGCTGGGAAAACGCACGCAGGGCGCTCCCCACTTCAATGGCGAAAGCTGTGCGGATCGAGGATCTGGCAGCCGACCGGGTGGCCGACTACCAAGGTTGGCAGGGTACGTCGAAGGTTGTTGTGATTGGCTCGGCGCTGGGTGGCGCGGCTGCCTACCTATCGGCCATTTTGGGCGCTCCGTTCCTGCCAGAACCTTTTATTCTGGGCTTCCAGGGAGGATCTCCCGAGGATCACATTGAGCCTCATCTCCGTCGGGCTGTGGCATTGGCGGAGCAGGTGGCTGCTGCCAATCCAAGCTCGCAACTGATCAGCCACTTTGATCCGGTCCATGACGGCTGGCTCACTGGCTTTTTGAACCACTTACGTCTGAAGCTTGGCAGCCTTCCGGTCAGCTATAAAAGATTTATCAAGAGGCACCTCGAGACCGGTGGTACGTTGCTCCATTTGAACTGCCAGGCGGAATGGTTGAGTTTTCAAATGTCAAAACGTCATCGGTACCAGGTCGGCGGATGGGGTGGGATCGGGCCAGAGGAGTTTCTTGAAGGAAGCCGTCGAATAGACCGTTTTCTTGCTGGCAAGGGATCGCCGCACCGGGGCGGTTGGCGCGTGCCGGGCGTCGAGCCAAGCTGGCAGCCTGAATCCGAATGGGGATCCGAGCCGTCATTGGGAGAGGCGCTTGAGCAATTTGCGATGGAAAGCGGGTACAGGTACCAGGCATTGAGCCTGCGTGTCCCCCACGACTATTCACTCTTAGCCTACCTTGCAAGCCGCGTTCTTTACGATAAGCAGAATCGTCACCCCCAGGGAATTTTCGTCGGGATGTTCAACCAGTATGACCCAGGCACGATCCTGAACCGGAAGCTGCTGCCTTTGTGGCTGGTATTTAATACGGAGGACAGCCTCGCATTCCTGCGCAAGGCAGCGATGCAGTTTCAAGATTTGCCGGTGTATTTTTCCGCGCTGGTTACGTACTCGCGCACGCCGGATATGGTTCCCTGGGAGGATTGGCGGGCAGCGCTGGTGGGGCTTGAATGGTATTCCGTCGGTGCCCGGCCGGACCGCTATCCAGAGGACACGATTTCACTTTGGGCGTGGCAGGATCGGTTGAAGGGGAAAACTGAAAGAATGGATGAGGGCGGCAAGGAAAGCCTTGAGGTCAACGATCTCATGATGTTGGCACAGCAGTTGTGGCAGATGAAAGAGTTGGTTCCCTTAGCGCCAATAGAGAGCAGATCCAGCCAGTTCTGGTAATGTAGCTTTTCGTACTTGTCGCTTAATTCGCCATCCGGTATCCTTCAGCCAGTATGATTCCTAAATTCGCAGGTATAGGAGTAGGTGTATGGACCCAGCC
>JBKHKF010000290.1:0-3867 GCA_046537745.1 Anaerolineales bacterium
CTCTCGGACCGTGCATCGCGAGTAAGTTCCACCAATTGATCCACCTCGATGGAGCCGTTGAAATGGCAGGCGCCACCCAGGATTGCCTCAACTTGATGGCTGGTCCCATCGGCCAGCCGAACCTCAAGAGGCGATAGCCGTTCGGCCAACTGGCGACCAAGCTCTTTAAGGCGGCCAGTGGGACAGCCTGGCAGGACAAGGAAGAGCTCTGAATCATCCGACCGAACAACCCAATCTGTCGTCCGGGAAAGCTGTTTGAGTTCGTCCGCAGCCATGCGCAGCGCCTGCTCGTAGACGAGCGGCCTCAGGTCTTCGCTGACTTCACTGCGTGCTTCAAGGGCGAGTGAAAGCAGGCTGAGCGGATAGCGCAGGACTTTCGCTCGGTTGAGTTCGTTGGCGAGCCCGTCTTTTAAGAAGGATTGCTGATAGGCTCCGGTTAGTTCATCGGTGGTGGCAATATCCAGCACCTTATCGAAGAGCACCGGCTCCAGGCTTATTGCCAGCGCCAATAAATGGGCCAGCCGATCCTGGCTTGAGACTTCCTGCTTCTCCGTCGTGGATTTCATCCCGCTTCCCTCACTTCTTTCACTCTTTGCCTTCTGTTTGTTTACGCTCGTGGCTCGGATCGACGCGATTGCGAAGCGCCCACATGGCTGCTTGAGTTCGGTTATCAACATTTAGCTTCGTCAAAATATTGCTGACATGAGTCTTGACTGTGTTTTCGCTGATGACGAGCGCGGCCGCGATCTCGCGGTTGTCCAGCGCCTGGGTGATTAAGCGCAGGACTTCCACCTCCTGATCGGAAAGGGGGTCGCCGGAAGGTGTGGCTCGCGGGTTGGCTGCTGCGGTCGCGAATTTTGTCAATTGATATACAGGAATTCCACGCGCAATCATACGGAGCGCCTCGGCAAGCGACGCGCTGTCCATATCTTTCGAAAGCAATCCGTCAATTCCCAACGACTTTGCCTGATCCAAAACGGTGGAATCGGCCTGCGCCGTGAGCAGCGCCACCTTCGGTGGCTTGGGCAGCCGGCGCAGCCCGGGAACCAGGTCCAAACCGGATAACCCAGGCATCGAAAGATCGGTCAGCAGGACATCCGGCTCCTTCAGGCGGGATAGCTCAAGCGCCTGATGGCCGTTGTGAGCCAATCCGAGAATCCTCATCCCGGCCGCCTCGAGACTGAGTCTCAACCCCTCCAAGAAGATAGCGTGATCGTCGGCGATCAGGACGCTGGGCTCTGTCAGCTGGCGAGGGGTACCCGAATCGCTCTTAGTTGGAACTAAACCCCGCATGCCGTCTCGGATGAATTCCAGCCCAGTTTCCTGAATTTCAATCAACTTACGATCTCCTTACAAAACAAAAAACAAACCCACAACAAACAATATCCAAACTAATATGAAGGTGTGGCGAATTCTGGGATGCCGCAGCCTGAGCTTTCAGCTTCAGGGAACTTGAGCCGATTGGGAATGAATTCATGACACGTCGCATTCTTGGAACGCTGATCGTGCTGGTCATTCTGACCGCTGGCTTTGGTGCTCCGGGCAACAGTGCCGCGGCGGTCATTCCCATCACAGCAGGCGATGACGGCGGCGGGCAAGCGGTGCAAACCGCTGCCGGCCCATCCACGTTCACCGCCTTGAGCGATTTCGCCGGGATGCTGCCGCAGGGCGATTCGGATATCCCTGTGGGCGTTTATGTGCCCGGCATCCTTGCCTATGAAATTCACACGCAGCCGGCTTTGGATCCTGGTTACGTCACCTCCAGCGAAGGTGCCGTCAGTCTGTTCCGGCAGGCACAGCAGCATGGCACCACCGGCCTCATCGCACACAATTACCTCGCTGGCGAGCTGTTCTTCAATCTGGGGGTTGGCCAGGAAGTGGTGATCCTCAAGGCCGATGGAGCCCGACAGCGCTACCGGATCGAATCCATCCGCCGGCTGCAGGCTCTCTCGCCCTGGAGTCCCAACTCCAACTTCGTGGATTTGGACCGCGAGGGCCATGTCATGACTGCGCTGGAACTGTTCAACCAGATTTATCATGGCAGTGACCGTGTCATTTTCCAGACTTGCATTGAGTATGAAGGCAACCCCGTTTGGGGCAGGCTCTTTGTAACGGCCACGCCAATCGAGACTTCGCCAGGCATTGATTGGGCGGTGAAATTGCCCGCAGTGCTCTTTGGCGGCTCGTACCCGAACGCCTGATCACCAGAAAGCCCCGCCTCATCCCATCCGCCGCCCATCATTAAGGCGCGTCCTGTAATCCGCCGCCGATGGATCCTTGTAGCGGACGTGCGACGACGATCAGCCTGTGGGAATTGCTCTCATAAGGCCAACAGGTCACCAAAGTCAACCGTTCGTCTGCTGTCTCCGTGATCCAGCGGGCGTTCTCCACACGGGCTTCAGCCGTCTGATATTTTTCCTTCAACGTCAAAATTTGCGATATGACATATCGGTGATCGCCATTCCGGGTTTGCACGATGATTTGATCGCCTATGGATAAATCCACAAGGTAGCGGAAAACCTCACCAAAAGCGTTGTGGTGTCCGTTGATCACGGTGTTGCCGGCGGTCCCAATGGGAGAGGAATTGTAATGCCACCCCGCGGCGTAGAAATCGGGCGCGAGCCACTGGTAAGCGCGCTCGCCTTCAAGGTTTGTGGTGGACAATGAGGCGGTTACCACCGGAGCCGTCATCGGAATCTCAGGAATAACCAATCTCAAAGGAACCTGATCTGCCGGCACCTGCCGGCCGTCCGGCAACGTTATACGGGATGCACCGGCATCCTGGCTGGCGTTGGCGAGGTTATAGAAGCTGGGGCTGGCCATTCCCGCCCTGTGTGCTTTTTCTGCGGATAGGCCTGCCGGTTCCCCCATCTCAACGATGGGTCGAAATCCGCTGCTGGTGTCCCCCGCTCGCGATTCTTCGTTCGGGCCCTGGGTCAGAGGGTCGTCCGCCATGTTGACGCTGCGGCCGATCGCCATCGCTATCAGCCCAATGCCCACAAGGATCATGGCCATGGACTTGATGTTTGGGGCCTGCTTCTGCAGTGTCGGGTTGAGCAAGGAAAGCATCAGTTTAGCTGTTAGCCTCTATGTTTCGAGAGGGGCGCTCGGTCGAAGCAGAGCGCCCCTCAGGTATGTCGTCGACTATTGATCTTTGCGCTTCTTGTAGGCGAGTCCCTGCAGGATCATGCCAAGGCCAAAGAGTCCTAGACTCAGATTCATGAAGACCTGCGAGTTCACCAGCCCGCCCCCCATGTTGGCGGCGGAGCGATCCACACCTGTCACCGGGATCAGAACCGTGGTGGTGGAGACGCTGGTTGGCTGCGGTTCAGGTGTCGGGTCATCCGGATCGGAGGGTGTGTTGGTCGGCTGGGGTGTTGGATGCACGATGGACGTGTCGGTCGGGTCGTCAGGATCATTGGTGTCCGGGTCGTCCGTCGGTTTATCGGGGAAGTTGTCGCCGGTGATGATTCCCTGGTTGGAAACGGAGGTGACATCGGTTGAGATGCCGATCACGATCGTCACATTAAAAGTTATGGTGATGACTTCATCGGGTTCAATTGTGCCGATGTCGACTTGCACACTGTTATCGCCAGCGGTGTTACCAACGACAACGCTACCTTTACTGCTAGTAACAGAACCAACTACCAGTGAAGTGTTGTTGTCCGGCGAGTCGTTGAAGACGACGCCGGTGGCAGCCGAACCGCCGGTGTTGGTGATGGTCATGGTGTACTGCAGTACATCACCGGGCGATGGCACCCCGTTCCCGTCGTTATCCTGGATCAGGGAATCCACCTTGGGATCGACCAGGTTGGGCGACTCGGGCTCAGGGGTCTCAGTGGTCGGCTCGGGCTCAGGGGTCTCAGT
>JBKHKF010000291.1:0-3863 GCA_046537745.1 Anaerolineales bacterium
CATTTCATCTCGAGATGAGCACTGCTCAAACTGATCGATATCTAAACCGATCTCCATGGCGATAGCCTGCAGGCGAGCCTCGGAGAAGGCGCCCACATTCTCGCCCGTTTGGTTTGCAAAGACATAGGCTATATATGGCCAGAATTGGTCCTGTTCGGCCGCACAGAGGGAAGCGTTGGCAGCTTCAATGGATTCGCGGCCGATAAAGGGGAAGTGACGGTACTCGAAATAGACCTCACCCTCTCTAACGTGATTCTCGACAATTTGGGGTAGCGTTTGCTCATGGAATTGTCGGCAGAACGGGCATTGGAAATCCGAGTATTCCACGATAACCACAGGCGCATCAGGATCGCCCATGCTGGCGCCTGTGCCCTCGGGCCAATCAAAGTTATCCGGGGCGACAACTTCCTCTGGGCCCTGAAGCATTGGAATAATGAAGAACAGCGCAACGACAACTGCTACGGCTGCAATTCCCAGGATCAAATAAAGCCTTTGCCGGCGTTTCTGCTGCTCTCTGCGTTCTTGGATGCGTGAGCGACTCATACCTTCTCCTCCTCTTTTTGCTGCCCCTTATTTTGCCACAAAAAATCACAGGGTTCCTCGGAGTGACCCTGCCTGTCGATTATAATGCTCAAATAGAAACGTTCGGCTGAAGGCAGCCGCAAAGGATGGAGCAGGTGTTATGCAGACATTAATTTCGTTGGTGGGTCTCCCGGTTCTGGTCATTGGTCTTTTCGTCATAGCGATCCTGACCTCGGCCATCAAGATCGTTCAAGAGTATGAACGGGGCGTTATTTTCAGGCTGGGACGGCTGATCGGCGCGAAAGGCCCAGGGCTCTTCTTCATCATTCCCATTGTGGATAGCATGGTGAAGATCGATCTGCGCGTCGTGACGCTGGATATCCCATCCCAGGAAGCGATAACCAGGGACAATGTGACGGTCAAGGTCAACGGCGTGGTCTTCTTCCGGGTGGTGGATCCGGAGGATGCGGTGGTTCAGGTCGAAGATTTCCATCGAGCGACCTGGAATATCTCGCAGACCTCACTGCGAAACGTGATTGGCCAGTCCGATCTCGATGACCTGCTTTCCAACCGTGAGGCCATCAACGAACAACTGGCTCAGATCATCGACGAAGCGACGGAGCCCTGGGGCATCAAAGTAAGCATGGTGGAGGTCCAGGACGTTGAGCTTCCGCCAAATATGGTGCGGGCGATGGCCCGGCAGGCCGAGGCCGAGCGTGAGCGGCGGGCGAAAATTGTCCACGCCGAGGGTGAATTTGAGGCGGCCAAGCGACTCTCGGAGGCGGCAAAACAAATGGCGGAGCAGCCGATCTCCGTCCAGCTGCGATACCTGCAGACCCTGACGGATATCTCGCAGGAGAAGAACAGCACCATTATCTTCCCCGTCCCTGTTAATCTGCTTGAGGGTTGGCTCGAAGGTGTGGGTCAAAAGCAATAAAGTCAATCATGTACTAAGTATTACCGTAGAACTCCACCTGCAGGTGGAGTTCTACCCATATATGGGGTGCGCACACACGGGGTGACCAAAGTCACCCTATCAGCGGCGCTTGAATCGGGCTATATTCAATTGACAAAAGGCTGGAGCGAGGGAAGGAACCCTGTGAATTCCTTAGCTCCGGGAAGCAAAGAACAGAATGGTAACTCGAAGGAGCCGGAGGCCTTCAAGGCCTCCGTTCTTGTTATAGATGACGAGCCATCATTCTGCTTTGCGATCTCGGAGATTCTGGCAATCGAAGGCTATCATGTCCGCAAGGCTCACACAGCCATGCAGGCTTTCGTCTTGCTGGAGGAAAGCACGCCGGATTTGATCCTGACGGATGTCATGATGCCGGATATCGATGGGTTAACTTTTCTTCGGCGGCTGCGCCAGCACCCCGCGCTCGCCGACGTGCCCACCATCGCGATCAGCGCCAAGGCGATGAAGGCGGACATCCAGGCCGCGAAGAACGCCGGGGCAGATCATTATCTTCCTAAACCTTTCTCAGCCAAGGACCTGCGCCAGGCCATCGCTCCCTATATCAACGGCAAATCCGAAAGCTGACCGGTTCCAATCCCAACCCCAGTTGAAGATGGCATAGACATTGAGTCAGGGATGCTTTTTATTTAAGGCTTTAACGTAAACCGGAAAAGCCTGCTCAAGGGACCGAAAACCGAGATTCTCGTAAAGCTTGTGGCTGCGCTCGTTGCTGCCTTGCGTATTGACGGTTACCCTGTCATGGCCGTGGCGCTTGAAGTGGTGCAGCAAATCCCAGACCAGGTGACTGGCATGCCCTTGCCCTTGAAAATCTGGATCCACCGCCAACCGGGCGAGATGGCCGCCATGCTGGGAGAGAGTGCTGATTTGATATGCGATGACTTTTCCGGACAGACGAAGCACGGTGGCATAGCTGGCGTGTTTTAATGCGCTCTGAAGAGCTTCCAGTGAATGTCGCCAACGCGGAGCGAAGGCTCGATGATCCACCTGGGCCACAGCCATCAAGTTGGTGGATAGAAGTGGTTCCAGGGGCAACGGCGAATCCGGCTGAGGCGGAAGCTCATCCTCGGACCACTCGAGAAATTCGACGCTGTCCTCCTGGGTGAAGCCAACCTGCTTAAGTAGGTCAGGAAGCCAGGGCGGAATTGAGAGGGCGGCTGCCTCTTCAATTCCCAGATCCATCAACTGTCCCTCGACATCCCGCCACATCATCCGCCAAACATGGCTCAATTCATAGCCAGAAGCGACCGCCAGTATCCGCAGCCAGGAGATGCCTGGCGGGTCCGGCGGAACCGCCAGCAGGCCCACCGGCAGCCCGCGATCCGAGGCCAGGATAAAGGGCTTGTGGCCCAGCAGCTCGAGCGGCCTGGTCCAATCCAGGTGGCGGTGCTGCCAGCTGGCTCCACTTAGCAATCCCTGGATCAAATCCCGGTCCTGGGGGTCTGCTGTTTCGATGGTGAATCGATCTGGATCGGGCTGCATGGATGGCGATTATGTCTAGCCGGAGAGGAAGCGAGAGGGGAGGCGAAGCAACCAGCGCAGCAGACGGTCGCGCATGGAAAGCCTCGAACCTTGTTCCAGGCCACGCTGCATGGTGAAAAGAGCCTCTACGGCATCCCCTTGGTTGAGCTGAAGCTGAGAAAGAGCTTTCGCCGTGTGCTGAAGGTTTTCTTTGTCTCCGAGCTGTTGGAACAGCTCTATCGCTCGCTGAAATTGAAGGCGTGCCTGATCGGACTGACCAGCTTCCACAAAAGCCTGTCCCATATTGCCATGCGCCTGCGCAGCCAGCCTTGTCTCGCCGGCTGCCTCAAAGGTCTCGGCAGTGCCGTCAAGGACCTCGATTGCCTCTTGAGCTCGATCAACCAGGAGCAATGCCACTGCCTGGTTATTCGCCATCTCAGCAGCTTTGATGGCTTCCCCTTCCACCTCGAAGGCAGAAACAGCTTGGGCGAAGGCTTCTGCGGCAGCTGAATATTCGGCTCAGCGGAAGAAATATGCGCCGCGCTCGGCCAGGGCCGCCGAGCTGGCTTCGGGTTCACTCACGGAATGATCTCGTCGAAGGATTGTTTCATGGAGCGCAGTCTATCGGCGGGTATTTGGGCCAGCTTGCGAGCTAGCTGGAGGTGGGATCGGTTCTTGGGGTCGGTGACGAACTCTTGAAGGTCGGTTGGCAGTTCAGCGAAGGCATCTTTGGCGCGCTTCTCCCGGATCCAGTTGCCGATAGGTCCATCAAGCTCAATGTAATCCTCGACCGTTTTCCCCAAGGCGGCAGCCAGGACCTCTATGTCCGATGCCTTCACCCGCGAACCGAAATCTCCGCCGACGGCGACCCGGTGTATCCGCCCGGCGCCATCACCGACATCGCCGC
>JBKHKF010000292.1:0-3854 GCA_046537745.1 Anaerolineales bacterium
GAATTGATCAGCGCCTCAGGTAGTTTTTTTCTATGGGTGGTATTGAGAGGTGATCCTGGGGGTTATCTGCGAAGGTTCGGCGGAAAATAACAAGAGCCTCCCGATATCCGGGAGGCTCTTGCTTGCAGCGAGCCTGAACTATTTCAGCTGTCCGCCAGGAGTCACCGAAAACGGGATGTGGTCGAAGCCGCCTCCCTCGTTGAGACAAGGTTGTGGCCCCTCGCGATGTTGAAGTGAGGGAGCAATCGCTGCGGCGACAGTATCGGTTACGTGATCCTGAATCCTGATGCTTTGCGGTGGCGTGTCATCCACCGGTCCTGAAGCTGCAGCCGTAGAATGAAAAGCGGCTAATAGCAGGACCGCTAGGCCCGCTGCGAACAGCAGTCGTTTCAAATGCATCCTTCTCCCCTTTCATCTCGGTTTCTTCTACTAGTAGACTAGGACAAAGGAGATGAGCCTTCAAGTGGCCGATAGCCTTTAAATCTGCATCTGTTCAGCCGGCCGGGCTGGTTTTCCTGGATGTACTTGTTCAAAACATGCCTTCTGCTGAAAGGGATGTATTTAATTCTGGAATAAACTTTGCTGAGAGACCGGACAACGCTGATGAGAACTGACGAAAACTGAGCAATGATAAATATCGAATCTGTCATGAGAGCGATCGCTTCAAGGCTCATTGGAGGGGGTTTACCGGTCCCGGAAAAAGGAGCCAGCCGACTCCAGGAGTACGCGCGCTTAAAGGCGGTCCTGGAGCAATTTGAGATTAACTGCGCGATCGATGTGGGCGCCAGCCGCGGTCAAACCGGGCGCCTGCTTCGAAATCTCGGCTATCGGGGCCAAATACACTCCTTTGAACCCAAACCTGCGAGCTTTGAGAAATTGCAGAAAGTCTGCGAAGGGGATCCAGGTTGGGATTGCCATAAGTTCGCGCTGGGAAGAAGTCAGGGGACGATGGTGCTGAAGCTGAACCTGGAGTCGGAGGAAATGACCTCACTTTTGACGTTGCGTAATTCTCCACCGGGGATAAAGCATCACCGGGTGAACGTGGTTCCTTTGGACCTTCTCTTTGAAGATTTGGTCGCGACGATTACTGAGCCTCGCGTGCTGCTTAAAGTAGACGCTGAAGGCTATGACCTGGAGGTGGTCAAGGGGGCAGCCTCTTCACTGGGGGAGGTGAAGGCGGTGATGGTGGAGGCCTTCGTCCAACCCATTTATCAACAGGCGCCTCACTACCTGGAGGTGCTTGGGGAGCTTGAGAAGGAAGGTTTCGAGCTCGATCATATAGGGTTTGTTTCGAGAACTGCTCAAAACAAGTTGATGGCCCTCAATGCATTGATGGTGCGACTAGATTAAGGCACGGTTTTGCCAGCGTCTATCATTCTGGTAATCTTCCACTTCCTCCTGGGAAAATCGAAATACCAATCCGCCAGACGAAGGCTGCTGTAGCCGAGAATCATGTCCATGGGTGTCTCGATATTCCTGTTTACGTGGCTGAGATCAACCCCGGCGACGGTGTGGGATGGGAAGAGAAGTCCCTGCAGCCGCAGCCCCTGCATCGTAAACATGGGAGTCTGCCGGGTTTCACCAGCGGAGTCGGTTCCCAGGCTTGGCTCAAGCGCCTTGAACCTCTCAGGATGCTCGTGAATAAAAACAGTATCAACGACGGTGATGCCAGCTCCAGTATCCCAGGTGGCGTTGCCGTGGCCTTCACCCACCGCTATTTCAAGATAGGGGTGAAATCGACGGTCCATCGTTAGTGGTACAAGCTCATCCGTTAGTTGGACCGAAGCGGCGGGATCGATGATCAGCGCGTCGCGACTGAAGAGGAAGTGGCAGCGGTGCTCCTTCAAAAGATCCATTCCAATCAGGTTGCGTTGAACGGCTGCGTCGGGCGACTGCCGGTGCAGTGTAAAGGGCTTTCGCTTTATTGGACCGAGTTCGATGGAAGGGATGTCAATGAGGTCATAACGGCTGCCGCCGAAAAGGCCCGAGCTTTCTTCTTTCTCCCGAGATTGAAATCTCTTGCTGTAATCGTCGTAGAGAAGGCACGAGTGGGCGGCGCCGGTGTCCAACAAAAAACGGTAGGCTCTATCTCCGACAGCCCCCTGCACCAGGACTTCGGCGGCTTCTGGCGTTTGTTCGTCTGGTTTGATTTGCAGCGCAATCTCGCTCATGGAAGTTCTTCCTGGATGAAATAGTGCGCGTATGATTTCCCAATGATAGCCTACAGGGCCTACTGTTATTCTTTTGCTAGGTGCATCTCGACTGAGTGTGCCCGCCCGCCGTGGGAGCCCGCTCTGCAACATTTCCGTATCAATTCTTTGGGCGTGACAGGAGTTCAGGCGGCAGGAAAGGCGATCACCGGGGCCGCAGAGACCACCACAGGACAAGGGAGGAAGCGGGCGAAGGGGTCCGCTGACCCTGAATCTGGAGGCTCGAGGTTAGACTGAGGAATGATGATGGTAGCTTCTTTTTAAAGCGCTAGATGGACGTAGCTACGAAGCGGCTGAACCCCAGTGAATTCGAGTGGAAATTGCTCCCCCAAGGTTTAGCTGGCCCTTGAGCCAAGAATATGGTGTAGCGGAGAGAGGTTAATTTGTCATGACGAAGAACGCATTCCTTTCGGATCAACCGAGTGGAGCACCACCCGTTCCGAACATGTCGGATTTTCTGGCAGGACAAACAGCCCTGATCACGGGCGCGAGCTCGGGTATCGGCAGAGCGGTCGCGCTTAGTATGGCGGAAGCCGGTGCCGATGTGCTGATCAATTGGCACAGCGATGAGGCGACCGCCAAAACTGTGGTCGAAAAATGCCAGGCGTTTGGGGTGAGGGCGGTCCATCATCAGGCGGATATCTCTGATGAGGACCAGGTTCTGGCGATGTTTTCCCGAGTCAAGGAGGAATGGGGGGCTTTTGACATTCTGGTGAACAATGCGGGCATTCAGCGGGATGAGGAATTAGTGGAGATGAAGCTTGAGGATTGGCAGAAGGTCATTGACGTGAATCTCACCGGCCACTTCATTTGCACCCGGGAAGCCGTGAAGGAGTTCAAAGGACAGGGTGTGCGTGAGAAAGTGAGCTCAGCCGCAGGCAAAATCATCTTTATCAGCTCGGTCCACGAACTCATCCCATGGGCCGGCCGGGTCAATTATGCAGCCTCCAAAGGTGGGATTATGCAGTTGATGAAGTCCACCGCCCAAGAGGTGGCTCGCCACCGGATCCGGGTTAACAGTATCGCCCCCGGCGCCATTAAGACGGATATCAACAGGGAGCAGTGGGAGACATCCGAGGCGCGCCAGGATTTGCTGGAGCTTATTCCCTACGATCGGATCGGTGAGGGGGAGGACGTCGGCCGCGTTGCTGCCTGGTTGGCCTCGGATTTTGCGGATTACATAACAGGCACGACCATCTTCGTGGACGGCGGGATGAGCCTATATCCGAGCTTCTCTTCGGGTGGCTGAGAGCGAAGAAAGAAGCGATAGCTTACGTCCCTGCAATTTGCGTTTGGGCCAATCGAGGCCTGCTAATCTAGCTTCGCTCTCTCCGTCCATGCGATAAGGCAACCGTCGAACGAGGGAAGTCCCCATTCTCAGCCCGAGTTCGGGCTGTCGGCCCGCCAGCTGCCAGGATCATGAAGTCAATTCAATGTAATATATGCAAGCTCGCTCCACGGCGGCTGATGATTCCAATAAAGAGGAAGCTGCCGTGGTTCGGGCTTGGGGTGAGCCAGGATTTGATGTTATCAGGAGGCCAGGATGGAACAGAGCAGCACCTCCTTCGGTCAGCGGAGCGCTGACCGAATTCACTTTTCCCACCAGGACATGGATTTTTATCTGGCGTGGATCCTGGGGAGACA
>JBKHKF010000293.1:0-3853 GCA_046537745.1 Anaerolineales bacterium
TCTCCATGGTGGTCAAACCGATCTCGGGATTGAGATCGACCCCCCAATGCTGCTCGAACTTCCCCCGGATCTCTGGGTCGTCCACGCTTTGATAACCAGGGAAAACGTTGGGCAATCCGCCTGAATCCGAGCAGCCCTGAACATTGTTCTGCCCACGCAGCGGGTTCAAGCCGGTTCCGGGCTTGCCCAAATTGCCGGTGAGCAGCGCCAGGTTGGCCAGCGACAGCGCATTGTCGGTGCCGTGCACGCTCTGGCTGATCCCCATGCCCCAGTAGATGGCGGCCCGCTCAGCTCCAGCGTAAAGACGGGCTGCCTGGCGGATCAGGTCGGCTGGCACACCGGAAATCTCCTCGGCCCACTCGGGAGTGCTGTCCAGGATCGCCTGGCAGTATGACTCGAAATCCTCAACTCGCGCCTCAACAAACTCTTGATCCCAGAGCTCTTCGGTGACAATGACATTGGCCATCGCCTGGAACACCACCACGTCCGTTCCGGGTTCCTGGCGCAGCCACAGCTCCGCGAATTCGGTCATCTCGATCCCGCGCGGATCGACTACGATCAGCCTGGCTCCGTTCTCCACCACCGCCTGTCGCATAAAGGTGCTGATCACCGGGTGGGTCTCGCTGGTGTTGGAACCGACGATGATGAAAACATCCAGGTCTTTCATCTCGGCGATGGAATTGGACATGGCCGAGGAGCCGATGGCGATCTGAAGCCCGGCAACGGAGGCTGCGTGGCACAGTCGGGCGCAGTGATCCACGTTGTTTGTGCCAAGCACCGCCCGCACAAATTTCTGGAAGATGTAGTTGTCCTCATTGGTCGCCTTGGCCGAGCAAAAGGTCCCGATAGCATCCCCGCCTCGCTCAATCACAATATCGGCCAGCCGGTCGGCAGCCAGCTCCAATGCCTCGTCCCAAGTTGCCGATCGAAAGCCTTCAAGTCCAATCGGCTTGCGCGGCTTTTCACCCAGGTCTTTGCGGATCAAGGGTTGCTTCAGTCTGGAAGGGTGATGGACAAAGTCCATGCCAAACCGCCCTTTGCTGCACAGCCTGCCGAAGTTCGGCGCGGCGTTGAAAGGAGCTCGCACGCTGACGATTTGTTCCTCAACGATATTCAAATCCACCTGACAGCCAACCCCGCAGTAAGGACAGGTGCTCCGGACGACTCTCTCCGCCTGTACCATCGCCTCACTCATCTCTGGCTTGCCTCCGGCGCGCTTTCTTCTTTTCGATTCGGATTGAATCCCAATCCAGACCCTGCTCCAGGTAATACTCTGTTTTATCCTTCAAAGCGTTGGTTGGACACACCGCCACGCAGTTGCCGCAGAAGACGCACGTGGTCTCCGGCATCGGGTTGTCAAAAAAGGTCGCAATTTTGCTATCATGCCCGCGACCGCCCACTGAGAGCGCGTAGCTAAACTGCATGTCGTCGCCGCAGGCCTGAACACAGCGCCAACACAGGAGACATTTGCTGTAATCGCGCACGTAAAAGGGGTTGTCGTCCAGGACCGGGAATTCTCGAGGCTCTGCTTCCGGGAAACGATCCCGATCGGCTTGATACTGATCCAACTGTCGTTGAATTTCCGGGGCCTGGCTCAAGTCCACGGTGGCGTTCAGCATCTCCAGGATGGTGCGGCGCGAGCGCATGACTCGTTCGCTGGCCGTGGAGACCTCCATCCCCTCGCTGACCTTGGTGATGCATGCCGGCGCCAGGCGCCCCCATCCTTCCACCTCGACTACACACACCCGACACAAGCCTTCCGAGGTGGTCGCCTCGTGATAGCAGATGGCCGGTGTTTCCTCGCCGGTCATGCTGATAGCTTCCATCAAAGTACGGCCGGCTGGCGCTTCCACCGATTCACCGTCAATCTTCAGCCCCACCATATCTACATCGCTCATACTTAATCCATCCCTTCAAAGATCTCAGGCCACAGCTCCATGGCGCTCAGCACGGCCAGCGCGGCCGTCTGGCCAAGGCCACAAAGGGAGGCATCCGTCATGGTCCAACCCACATCCTGCAGTCGAGCTTGATCGCCCGGGGCCGGCTTACCGGCCTGCAGCCGGGCCAGAATCTCCGCCTGACGCTGCGTTCCCAGCTGGCATGGATAGCACTTACCACAGGACTCATGGGCGAAAAAACCGCCGAGCGAGGCAAGCACATCTTTGAGATCTGTGCTCTCGTCAAAAACCATTACCGCGCCGGATCCGAGGGAGAGCCCAGCCTCCTGGGCCGCCTCCTCCGTGAGCAGAAGGTCAAGATCACGCGGATGCACAAACTTTCCGGCCGCACCTCCAAATAACACCGCCTTCAATTTAGTCTCGGTCCGTAGTCCCCCGGCTCGCTCATAGATCAGCTCCCGCAACGTTATCGGCCGGGCAACTTCATAGATCCCCGGCCTGGACACCGCGCCCGAGAGGCTGAACAGACGGGGACCAGGTGCGGCTTCGGATCCATATTGTCGGTACGCCTCCACCCCCTGTCGCAGCAGGAAGGGGATGTTGGCGAAGGTTTCGACGTTGTTGATGATGGTGGGCTTCCCAAATAAGCCATGAGTCGTTGGAAAGGGCGGCTTGATGCGGGGGAACCCACGTTTTCCTTCGATCGATTCGAAGAGTGCTGTCTCCTCGCCGCAAATATAGGCTCCGGCCCCTTTCCTCAGCTCGACCGTCAAGCTCAGCCCGGAACCCAGAATATTTTCACCCAGATAGCCCGCTTCCCGAGCCGAATCCAGCGCCTGTTGAAGCACATGATGCGCGCGCGGGTACTCCCCTCGAATGTAGAGGTAGCCCTCGTTAATCCCAGCGGCATAAGCCCCAATGAGCATCCCCTCGATGATGGCCAGGGGATCGCCTTCGATCAAGGCTCGATCCTTGAAGGTGCCTGGTTCGGATTCATCCTCGTTGCATACGATGTACTTGATTTCGCCCTCCGCCGCGGCCGTGGCTTCCCACTTCACGCCGGTTGGAAAACCCGCCCCTCCCCTACCTTTCAGCCCCGAAGCTTTCACCATCTCAATCACTTCCTGCGGAGGGAGCTTTAGAGCCGCCTCTAGGCCCTGAAAGCCCCCGGCGGCGCGGTACTCTTCAACGGAGGTTGGATCGATCTTGCCGCATCGTTTCGTCAGGATCGGCTCAGGGCTGTAGAGTTCGGAATGGAAGCGCTCCCCTGGCTCAAGCAGCCGCTCTGGCGTTGCGTGGCCGACTCGACTTTGGTCCACCAATGCTGCCGGCGCGTGGTCACACAGACCGAGGCAGGCCACAGGTTCCAGAAAATAGCGCCCCGTTGGATCCTGATGGCCAGGTTCAACCTGTATGCGCTGGCTGGTTTGGCGAATAAGCTCCTGGGAGCCGCGCGAGGCGCAGGTTGGACTTACACACACCCGCAGAAAGGTCTCACCCCTGGGCTCGGTGTGCAGCATCGAGTAGAACTCAATCACGCCGGTGACATCGGCCAACGGAACCTTCAGCGCCCGCCCGATATTCATGGCAGTTTCTTTGGATACGAAGCCATAACGGTCCTGGGCTTCGATCAGTGCCGGCAGCAGCATCGTGCGGCCTTGAGGCGCGGCCGCCCGTAAATAATCATCGAATGTTGCTGCATCCCTGATCACTTCGGTCATACCATTCCCTTCGCTTTGGACAATTCAGCCTCCACCGAATCATAACGGACAAAAGCAGTCCGCTTTCATTTAATATACCCCTTGGCGTGAAAATTGGCATCTCGCGCCTAGCAAGCAGGAATGAATGAGTGGTCAATTAAACCGCCCGTCGGCTGAGCGGATTCACGATCCTTCGTACCGCAGCCACCGGCCCGTCTTTTATCTCGGCCAGGACACGCTCTGATGGACAACGCC
>JBKHKF010000018.1:0-15980 GCA_046537745.1 Anaerolineales bacterium
CCCGAGCAGGCGCACCAAGCCGCCCAAGGCGGCCAGCCGCTGCTGGTCATGCAGCCCGATGGTCTGATCGCAGACCAACTCCAAGAGCTGGCCAATCACCTTGAAAAGGTGCTGCAGCCGCTTCAAGGGTGAACTCCCCCGCCATGAACCCCGGCTATCGCTCCAAAATCGAACACGCAGCAAAGCTTATTCGGAAATCCAATACAACTATCGCTCTGACCGGCGCTGGCATTTCGACGCCGTCAGGCATCCCAGATTTTCGCTCGGCGGGCTCGGGGTTGTGGGAGAAGTTCAACGCGATGGAGGTTGCCTCCCTATCGGCTTTTCGCTACCGGCCACAAGATTTCTTTGAGTGGGTTCGGCCGCTTGCCCGAAAAATCGTGGAAGCTGATCCCAATTCCGCCCACTATGCGCTAGCGAGGCTGGAGCAAGCCGGGCAGCTTGCCGGCATCGTCACACAAAACATCGACGATTTGCACGGCCGGGCGGGCTCGGAAAATGTGTATGAAATTCACGGACACCTGCGCGAAGCGACTTGTATCCGATGCTATCGTCGCTACCCTTCGGAACGCCGAATCGAACGCTTTGTCGAAACCGGCAAGCTTCCAAGGTGTGAAGAGTGCGGTGGTCTTTTAAAACCGGAGGTTGTGCTTTTCGGTGAGCAGCTCCCATATCTCATCGTCCAGGATGCAAAATCGTTGATCAGCCAGGCTGACCTGATCATCGTTGCAGGCTCGTCACTCGAGGTAACCCCGGCGGCCGTGTTTCCAGTACAAGCCTTGAACACCGGTGCCTCGATGATCATGATCAACCAGGATCCGACCTACCTTGATGATCGGGCAGCGGTGATCTTCCGAGATAACGTGGCCAAGGTGCTGCCAGATTTGGCCGAGGAGGTTCTCGATGGATGAAGCCGGTGAGCGAACGCCGAGCGAACAATCGGCGATCCGCAATTATCCGCGGTTGCTGCGAAAATACGCGCGCTTGCTGGAGGTTTCTCAGCAGTTGGGCTCAACCCTGGAGCTGCAGTCGCTGCTCAACAGCATCGTGGAGGCGGCCAAGGAGCTGACGGACAGCGAGGCAGCCTCGCTGCTCTTACTGGACCCGCAAACCAACCATCTGTATTTCGAAGCTGCCACGGATGATCTGATCGAAGGTGCCCGCGGCACCGCCATCCCGGTGGACAGCAGCATCGCCGGTTGGGTGCTTTCTCACAAGGAGCCGCTGGTTGTTAGCGACGCGCTGCAGGACACCCGTTTCTTCCGTGAGGTTGATGTCATCAATCGATTTCAAACTGAAACGATCCTTGGCGTGCCGCTGCGGACAAAGGAGGAGGCCTTTGGGGTCATCGAAGCGGTCAATAAAAGGCAGGGCGTATTCGACGATGAGGACGTTCGCGTCCTTCAGACCCTGGCTGCCCAGGCGGCCATCGCCATTGAAAACAGCCGCCTCTTCCAACAGAGCGACCTGATCGCCGAGATGGTCCATGAGTTGAGAACGCCGTTGAGCGCGCTCACCGCTGCCGCCCACTTGCTCCAGCGGCCGGATCTACCCCAAGAGCAGCATAACAGGCTCAGCCAAACAGTTTATAACGAAGTCCAGCGGCTCAATGGCATGGCCAACGACTTTCTCGAACTGGCCCGACTTGAATCCGGACGCGTTCGCTTTACCCGAGAGCCGGTTCACCTCGGCGGGTTGATTGGTGAATGCATCGAAATTGTCCGGCCCCAAGCGCAAGAAACGGGCGTTTCCCTCGAGACAGACCTGGACCCGAGCCTGGCTCCAGTACCGGCCGACCGCAATCGACTCAAACAGGTTTTCCTTAATCTGCTGACCAATGCCATCAAATACAACGAAAAGGATGGGGAGGCAACCGTTAAGCTGCGGCGGTACGGGGATGAAATTGAAGTTACCGTGTCGGACACTGGCAAGGGAATTCCGACGGAGAGCCTTCCTCGAATTTTTGAACGGTTCTATCGGGTCCCCGACCAGGAGGGTCACGTAGGAGGCACCGGGCTCGGCCTTGCCATCGCTAAGAGAATTATCGAAGCCCACCAGGGATCGATCCAGGTGGACAGCACTTTTAATAAAGGGAGCATCTTTGTGGTCCGGCTGCCGGCAGGCTCGGCTTCGAGCTACGACTCACAGCCCCCGCTTTAGCCGTTATCCCCTCCGACCGAACTGGCGCTCCAGTGCGGCGACGGATAGGTGGATCATCGTTGGCCTACCATGCGGACAAGTGCGCGGGGATGTACAAGCCTCCAGATCGCGCAGCAGTTGGCGTTGCTCCTCCAGTGAAAGAACCTGACCAGCCTTGATGGCTGCACGCTTGCAGACCCGGGCAGCTACAATGGCCTCGATTTCGCCGGCCAGTGGAGTCTCGTCCGCCTCGAAATCCTCCACCACCGTCCGCAGCGCCTTTTCAGGTGACAAATAACCCAGCATGGCTGGCATCGCCCTGACCCTGTAGCTGGTTCGGCCGAAGGGCTCCACCTCAAAACCCAGGCTTCCCAAGGATTCCAGCCGCTCTTCCAGAATCGGTGTTTCCTGCGGCGTCAGTTCCACCGTCACGGCTTCAAGGAGCGATTGAGATTCAATTTGCCCACTCCGATGGGCGGCCATCAAACGCTCAAAGAGAATACGTTCATGGGCCGCGTGCTGGTCGATCAGATACAGCCCATCCGGCCCTTCCGCCACTAAATAAGCGGTGCCAACCTGGCCCACCAGTCGCAGAAGCGGCACTTCGCCGCTCAGACCTTCCGCCGGGATCAGCCGTGGCGCTTCCGTTGCCTGACCCCTCATCTCCTGCGCCCGACTCCACCAATCGGGATCCATCCCCTCCTCGCGGTCGCCAGACACGATTTCCCGCTGCCAACCCCGGTTCAGATCCACCTGTGGTGGCTTTGTCTCTCTCAGCAGCGTGGCCCGCACGGACCTCTGTACGGAGGAAAAGATCTCACGGGGCTTCTCGAAGCGAACCTCCGCTTTGGCCGGGTGAACGTTGACATCCACCTCCTTCGGCGCCATCTCCAGAAAGATCACGGCCATTGGGTATCGCCCTACCATCAAAAGGCCATGATAGGCCTGCATCACCGCTGCTGACAGACTGGCATCCTGCACCCAGCGGCCGTTGACGAAAAATGTCATTTCTTTGCGATTGGATCGATGAATCGCAGGCGGGCTCACATATCCACTGACCCTGACATCAGCCCCCTCCTCCCCTGGAATCCGAATCCTTTGCTGCGCCCGCTCGAGGCCGAACATCTCGGCGAGGACTTCCCGGCGATCGCCGTTTCCGGTCGACTGGAAGGACACCTGGCCGTCGTGGATGAGACGGAACCTTGTTTGTGGATAAGCCAGGGCATAGCGGGTCACATACTCGTTGATCCAACGGCGCTCCGTCGGGTCCGTCTTTAGAAATTTCCGCCGGGCTGGAACATTGAAGAACAGCTCCCTCACACGCACCAAGGTGCCCACCGGCGCCCCGACCTTCTCGACAGATGCCTTCACACCGCCCTCCGCCCTCAGCCGACGACCACTATCAAATTCAGACTGACGCGAGATGAGTTCAAATCTTGAAACAGCCGCGATGGAGGAAAGAGCTTCTCCCCGGAATCCCAGCGATTGGATCGAGAATAAATCCTCCGCTCGCTCGAGCTTCGAGGTGGCATGGCGCGCCAGCGCCAATTCAATTTCATCCGGCGCAATTCCATCGCCGTTATCGGAAACTTCGATTAAGCTTTTTCCACCTTGCTCGACGACGATCTCGATTTCTGAAGCCCCGGCATCCAGGGAATTTTCTACCAGCTCCTTTACGACAGAAGCTGGGCGCTCAATCACTTCACCCGCTGCGATGGCAGATGCGATTTCCTCTGGCAGAATCTTGATGGACAAATGGAACCTCCTACAATTCAACGCCGCGATTATACAGGTCCCGTCCTCAGTTGACACTGCGCGGCGCCGAGCTTTATACTGCCGGCGATGGACTGGTCAACTTTAGGACTCCTTACGGCAGCCTTTCTCGGCACTGCCATACTCCACAGCCGCATCATCCCTCAACGTCGCCGTATCTTCCTGATCCTGTGGCTTCTAATTGGTTTGCTCGTAGTTCGCTGGGCAAATTATCGCTCCGCCTGGACTGAGGTCGGCCTTGCTGCCGCTTCCGCGCTTATGCTCTTTCTTTTCTGGTGGATCCTCGTCGGGAGCAAGCTGGAGCATCCGAGCGACGAGAACATTCGTGTCTGGAGCGAAGACGACCCCTTCTAATGACTCCCATCGAACAGCTCTTCATCGACCTGGATGACACGCTTTACCCTGCCGGCAACGGATTATGGAACGACGTCTCAGCCCGGATCGGTGCTTATATGGTTGAGCGGATTGGACTAACTCCGCAGGAGGCCGATGAACGCCGGCTACGGTATTATCGGCAGTTTGGCACTTCCCTCACCGGTTTGATGGCCGATTACGGTATTGATCCCGATGAATATCTTAGCTTCGTCCATGACATCCCCCTTGAACGCTACCTTTCCCCGGATCCCAAACTCATCGAGCTGCTGGAGCGGCTCCCGCAATCCAAAGCAATTTTCACCAATGCCAGCCGATCCCACGCGGAAAGGGTGATGGACCTTCTCGAGGTAAGCCGTTACTTCAGCCGGATCATCGCCATCGAGGACACCGGATTGGTTAACAAACCCGAACTTCATGCTTATACGCGCGCGCTCGAACTTACCGGTCGGCGCGACGGTGAGGGCAGCCTTTTCGCCGACGACACTCGAAAGAACCTACCGCCGGCAGCAGGGCTGGGCATGATCACGGTGTGGGTAAACAGCCGCGCGGACTCGCCGGCAGAGGGCATCCACCATTGCATCCCCACGATCCTGCAGCTCACTGAAGCGGTGCCTGAACTGCTCAATGGCAAAGAAAGCGAGCCGCATGCCCATTGACACCGATCGCGCCATCATCGCCGCGGTGGGTATAGGGATTATCCTGCTTAACCTCGGCATTATTTATGCATTGTTGACCGGGTCAGCACAGCGGCAGCTGGAGGTATTTCACCGGCTCGTTGCCAACGCCAGGAGGCCTTGGCAAGCTGAGGATAAATCGTTGTCCGAGCTGAGAGACCGGATTGAGCACCTGCAACCTGAAGAGAGTTCCCGGGAGAAAAATGGATAAGCAAGTTTCGCTTCCTGAGGCACTCGACCTCATCCCGGCGTCCGGAGCTCGGCTGGCCATAGGCGGCGTCACCCTCTACCGCCGACCCCTCTCCTTTTGCCTCGGCTTGATCCAACAGTACAAACAGGTGGATCGGCCGGCCGCGATCCAGCTTGTCAATTTTACCTCTGCGTTGGAAAGCGACCTCATGGTCGGTGCGGGCATGGTGAGTTCGATTCGAACTTGTTATTTCGGCCTGGAATCCTTCGGCTTGGCGCCCCAGTTCACCAGAGCCGCCTCGGAGGGATCGATTACCATCATCGAGGAGACTGAGGCAAGTCTGGCCAACGGACTGCGCGCAAGCATGGCCGGCGTCGGGTTCATACCCTCCGTGGCCTGGATTGGAACCGACCTGCCAGAGCTTCGCCCTGACGTGAAACAGGTCGTCGACCCCTACTCCGGCGAGGAACTGACAGCCTTCCCGGCCATTGAAGTGGACGTTGCCGTCCTGCACGCATTAAGAGCAGACCCGGAAGGCAATGCCCAGATCGGCGGCAATAAGGGCGTGGACGTCGAGCTCGCCTTGGTGGCCGAAACAGTCATCATTACAGCTGAGGAGATCGTTCCACGGCTTGAGAAGGCCGATATCATCGCACCGGTCGTGGATGCAGTCGTGGCAGCGCCAAATGGCGCCTGGCCGACCTCCTGCCATCCCAATTACCCGCTGGATGGAGAGGCCTTGCTCGCTTACACGGATGCAGCAGAAACTGCGGATTATGAGGCCCTGATCAATGCCTGGAGCGATAAAATCGGCATAGACCAATAGCCCGGCGACCCTTTTTCTTCGACCCCTTTCCATACATCTTTCTCTTACACTTCTGTGGTATGTTTCCATCATTGACCGGCCCTGGAGGTAGGTACATATGTCTGGCAACAAAGTAAGAAATATTATTATCGGCGGACTTTTTGGCCTCGTGCTCTCCGCCGGGCTTTTTGGCGCAGGTGTTGCCTTTGGTCAGGCGCTGCCTGGCCTCTCTCTGGACAATGTAAGCCTGACCTCACCGTTCCCCTCCATAGAGGAACCTCAGGGGACAATTCCTCCAGGAGCCACCGCTGGACCAACTCAGAGTCGCCAGGAGCTGTTTGCTCCTTTCTGGGAAGCCTGGGATATCGTGCACGAGGATTACGTTGACTCCGTCAACGACGTGGATCTGATGCGGGGCGCCATTCGGGGCATGATGGAAGCCCTGGGAGATCCCCACAGCGGTTATATGGATCCAAGCGAATACCAGCAAGCCAACATACCGTTGGAAGGACAGTATGAAGGGATCGGAGCCTGGGTCGATCCAGATGGTGAGTACTTGACCATCATCGCCCCCATGCCCGGATCGCCGGCAGAAGAAGCAGGGCTGGAACCAGGGGACGAGATCATTGCAGTTGATGGTGAGGATGTCACCGGTATGGATGGGAATCAAGTCATCCGGCTCGTGATGGGTCCCGCTGGCAGCACCGTCGAACTCACGGTTCGCCGTGAAGGCAGGTCGGAGCCTTTTGTCGTTGAAGTTGAGCGCCGCGAGATTACGATACCCAGCGTTGAAAGTGAAATGCTGGAAGGCGATATCGCTTACGTCCAGCTGTTCAACTTTGGCGAAGACACCACTCGTGATTTGCGACAAGCCCTGCGGGAGCTTCAGCGGCAGGATCCTCAGGGACTCATCCTGGACCTGCGCGGCAATGGCGGCGGGTTCCTGGGCACTGCCATCAACGTAGCGGATGAATTCCTGCCTAATGGTCTTATTATGACCGAAAGATTTGGCGATGGCTCCGAGCAGGAATATGATGCCAGCCGAGGCGGCCTGGCCGTGGATATCCCACTGGTTGTGTTGATTAATGAAGGATCAGCCTCCGCCTCGGAGATTGTCGCTGGCGCCATACAGGATCGCGAGCGCGGCACACTGGTTGGCACCACCTCCTTCGGCAAGGGCTCGGTCCAGAATTGGATCCCTCTTTCCGAGGATGAAGGTGCTGTGCGTGTGACCGTTGCCCGCTGGTATACACCTGATGGTAGGCAGATCAGCGAGAATGGGCTCACGCCGGATGTCGTGGTGGAGGTTGAGCCGGCGGAGTTGGAGGACGACGAAGATCCCCAACTCGAGAGGGCCATAGAAATCCTGCTGGACCAAGGTAATTAATTGATCATCATTATGTTTACGGAGTAGGAGGAAAGGCAAATGTTCTTTCTAGATCCAACCTACTTGTTGTATATGCTTCCCGGGTTGATCCTCACACTGCTAGCGCAGTTCTGGGTGAATTCAACCTATCGCAAATGGAGCAAGGTCCGCAACCAAGCCGGCCTCAGCGGCTCGCAGGCAGCTCGCGAGCTTCTCGACCGACAAGGTATGCGGGATGTTTCTCTCGAAGGTGTTCAGGGTAATCTCTCCGATCATTACGACCCCCGGAGCCGCACCCTCCGTTTATCCCAGGGCGTTGGCAAAGGTCAATCGGTGGCCTCGCTGGCGATTGCCGCCCACGAGATCGGACATGCGGTGCAGGACCATAAGGACTACTTCCCGATGAAGCTGCGCAGCGCCATGGTGCCGGCGGTGAACATTGGATCGAACCTGGGGATTTACATGATCCTGGCCGGATTGTTATTGCGTGGATTCCTCGGCGGTCAATTAGCTGTTCAAATTGCCTGGATTGGCGTCATCCTGTTTGCAACAGGAGCCGTCTTCGCCCTGGCCACACTGCCGGTTGAACTCAACGCTTCCAAACGAGCCCGTCAGCTGTTGAAGAACTCAAATCTTGTGTACACGGAGAAGGAAATGTCCGGCGTGAATTCCGTGCTGACAGCCGCCGCCTTCACCTATGTCGCCGGACTGGCCACGGCCATACTCCAGCTGTTGTATTTTGTCTCCCTGGTCAGCGGCATGGGTGGCAGGCGCCGATGATCCTAAATTAACTCCCGCCCATCTGGGATAACTGCGGACTGTAACCACCATCCGATTTGCCGCCAGCTCATCCTAATCAGAGCTGGCGGCTTCGATTGTCAGAAGACCCGTTGCCTTTACAAGCCACAATCTCGCGCATCCCGGACTGATTTATCCTCCGGCCGATCTCCAATTCACGACCACCGATTATCGACAACCCAGCTCACTATGCTAAAATTTTGTCGCCTTTGGGAGAGCGCTCAGACGGTTGGTTGTCCACCTGGAGATCGAACTCCCCGAGAGTATGTCACCAGGCAGCTCCTCATTCCCGCGCTGCCCATCAAGTCAAGGTGCCACCAGGCAGGCAAAAATGGAAATGATCCAAATCGAGCAACGTATTGAGCAGATTAATGAAGTCATCGAGAGGGTCGGGCTGGAAGGCGCGGTTGAGCTGCTGGCGGATCTCCACCCAGCGGATCGTGCAGAGGTCTTTTTCAACCTCGACGAAGGTCTTCAAGATCTATTGATCGAACGCTTCACCGATCCAATCGCAGCGGAGATTTTAGAAGAACTCTCCGATCAGGACGCGGCGGACACGGCCGAAAAGCTCTCCACAGACCGTTTGGCGGACGTCCTCGACGAAATGGATCCCGACGAGGCAGCCGACGTGCTCGGCGATCTGTCCCCGGTCCGGGCCGCGCTTGCCCTGGCTGAGATGGAGGAGGCCGAGGAGGTCATCCCGCTGCTAAGTCATCCGGACGAGACGGCCGGCGGCTTGATGACCACCTCCTACGTCGCCCTGCGGCGGCGCACCACGGCCGCCCAGGCAATCGATTTCCTGCGCGAGATCAGTCCCGAAACCGAAACACCCTACTACCTGTATGTGGTAGATCGTTATGGCAAATTAATCGGCATTATCGGCTTGCGAGATCTTATCGTCGCGGATCCAGACGAGGCGGTTGAAGATTTCATGGAACCGGAGGTAGCTCACGTATTAGCCGGCGCCGACCAAGAGGACGCCGCCCGCCAAATGGCCCACTACGATTTAGCCGCCATGCCCGTGGTCAACGAGAACGGCGTGCTCCAGGGCGTAATCACCCACGACGACGTCATCGACGTTCTGGAGGAGGAGGCCACCGAGGACGTGCTGAATCTGGCCGGCATCGAGGCCAGCACCATCAGCAACAGACCCTATTGGTCCCTGCGCATCACCGAAATTGTGCGCGCCCGATTCGTCTGGTTGTTGGTCCTATTCGTCGGCCAAACGCTCACCACCACGGTCCTTCGCTCCTTTGAAACGGAGATGCAGGCCGCCGTATCACTCACCTTCTTCGTGCCTCTGCTCATCGGCACCGGCGGCAATGCCGGCGCGCAAACGGTCACAACTGTGATTCGCGCCATCGCTTTGGACGAAGTGCGGGCCCGGGACTTCCTTCAGGTATTAGGTCGAGAGCTCCGCACGGGCGTCCTTCTCGGCCTTCTGCTCTCCTTCGTTGCCTTTGGCTGGGTGTTGCTGTCAGGCCTGGATTCGCCTTTGGCATTGGTTGTGTCGATCACCGTTTTTGCCATCACAGTTTGGGCAAACCTTGTCGGTTCCGTCATCCCCATTTTGGCGACAAAGTTCGGCGTGGATCCCACCGTGATGTCAGCCCCCTTGATCTCCACCCTGGTCGATGCCACCGGGTTGCTGATTTATTTTTCCGTCGCCATTTATGTTCTCAGCAGGATTTAAGCCTTGACAGCCAGAATAATCCTGAACCCCTACGCCGGCCGCGGCCGAGCCTTGCGGCTCCAAGGCTCCATGGAAAAAGCGTTGATCGAGGCTGGCGTCCCTTTTGAGCTGGTTGAAACACAAGGCTCCCTGGACGCGATCGAAATGGCCAAGAAGAGCGCACGCGCAGGCTTCAGCCCGATTATCGCCGCTGGTGGCGACGGCCTCATCAGCGAGGTCGTCAACGGCATGCATCGGGCCAACCCAGATGGACCCATCGGCCCATTAGGCGTCATGCCCCTGGGGACGGCCAACGACCTCGCCATCAACCTAGGACTCCCCACGGATTTGACGGAAGCTGCAGCCGTCATCGCCGGGGGCCGCCTCCGGCGGATCGATCTTGGGCAGGTCGAAGACTGGGTGTTCGACAACAACTCGGCCATCGGTCTGGAACCCGTAGTGACGCTGTTCAATATCGAGATGGTACGCCTGAAAGGGACCACCCGCTATCTGATCGCTGCGCTGCTGGCCATCCGGCAAGGCCGCAGCTGGCAGGCAACCCTGCGCTGGGAGGAGGGCAGCTATCAGGGTCCTATCAGCCTGGTGACCGTCGGCAACGGCGCGGTCACCGGTGGCCTTTTTCGGATGGCTCCCGCAGCGAATCCAAGCGATGGGCTGCTCACCTTCGTGTATGCCTACGCGCCAAGCCGGCTGAAGATGCTGAGCCTTCTGCCGCGAACCATCACCGGCAGCTACGTCGACGATCCCGCAGTGCACCAGCACCATACACGCTGGCTCGAGATCTCGGTGGAACCAGGCAGTCCGCTGCAGGTGGATGGTGAGATTCGTGGACGAGAATTAACAACTTTGCGCTATTCTATTCTTCCCAACCGCCTGGATGTGTTCCACCCCAACCCTTGAAGGCGTAGCGTCGCGTGAGCCATAAGCCCTCCCCCCCGCCACGCCGAACCGGTCCAGCGAAGTGGATTTGGCGCTTCGTCGGCTGGTTCCTTGAACGTCTCTATCAGGAATGGGCCTGGGGCTATGACGCCGTAGCCAATTTCACTTCCATGGGCCAATGGTGGCGCTGGCAAACGGCAGTGCAGGATGAACTCCCCGATGGGCGATGGCTCGAACTTGGTTTCGGCACCGGTCGATTGTTGCAGCGCATGCTCGCGGCCAACAAAGATGTGATTGGACTGGACCCCTCCGCCCAGATGGTGGCTCGCACAGCGAAATTACTGCGTGACAAAGGCTTCCAGCCGCCGCTCGTTCGCGGCGAAGCTCAACACCTCCCCTTTTCAACGGAGTCTTTTCAAGCAGTCTATGCCACATTCCCCAGCGACTACTTCTTCGAAGAGCAGAGCGTGGAGGAAATGTGGAGGGCTTTGGAGTTCGGCGGCAAGGTCGTCGTCGTCCCCTACGCGTTGATCACGGGTCGGGGAATTCAGGATCGCCTGGCAGCCGCGCTCTACCGTCTGACCGGACAATCGCCCAGCAGCCTCGAGACAGACTGGCTGGATGAGCTCGTCATCCCTGGATTTGAACTTTCCTACTCCATAGACCATCAGCAGAGGGCCGATGTGCTCCGGGTTGTCCTGCGTAAGAAGGCAAAGATATGGAGAAAGCCCAACTGATAGAATGAATCACGGATCCGGGAGGGCCTGATGAACAAATCTGCCGGCGGCGATCTTGCCATGCTGCAAGCCGAAGATCGAAAACAGTTTATCTTTAAATTGACTGCCGGCGAGCAGTTTCAATCCCACCTCGGCACCATCGAGCACGAGCAGCTCATTGGAAAAACCTGGGGCTCAGCCACAGAAAGCCATCTTGGACATCAATTCCGTCTTTTACAGCCCAGTCTCAGGGACCTACTGCTCTCCATCAAACGTCGCTCCCAGATCATCTTTCCTAAGGATATTGGTTACATCATGCTGCGGCTCTCCATCGCCGCCGGGCAGCGTGTGCTCGAAGCGGGAACCGGTTCAGGTGCACTGACGATGGCTCTGGCCTGGTCGGTCGGCGAGAAGGGCCAGGTGATTTCCATCGACCGTAGAAACGACATGCAGGAGCTGGCCCGGAGCAATTTGGCTGAGGTCGGATTGGAACGCCGGGTCAATTTCATCCATGGCGCCGTCGAAGACCAGGATGGACTGGATCCAGTGGATGTCTTGTTCCTTGATTTACCCGAGGCTGCCGAGATGCTTAATCCAGCTCTCAAACTGCTTCGGCCCGGCGGTTACTTCGGCGCGATTCTGCCGACAGCCAACCAGGTATCGGAGCTGCTGGCGGCGATGGAAGAGGCAGTAATGACGGATATCGACGCGTGTGAAGTGATGCTGAGATTCTACAAAACGGTGCCAGCCAGGCTGCGGCCTACAGACCGCATGGTCGCCCACACAGGCTACCTCGTGTTCGGCCGCTCCACAGCGGCTGACTAACCGGAACCATTTTTTAAGCAGTTATTGTGATCCGTTGGCCCATGCCTGCGTGATCATCAAAAGGGAAATGAAAATGCCCAGAAGATTGCCCTTCCGAAGAGCAAGGAAGCGCCCATTCGCCCCGCGTCGGCTTCCGCCGAGGCTGAGACAGGCTCATCGTATGCTGGAGCGAGGGAAACACAAAGAAGCCGCTCGATTATTTTTGGACCTGGCACAGCGGGCGGAGGATTTGCATGTCTCCCAGGCACCACTCCTGTACCTGCAATCCGGGCGCGCCTTTGCCCTTGCCAATCAACCTGATCCGAGCTTGAAACAAATCAAGCGCGCCTTCTCGCTGCTTGCCGAAGGGGGTGATCAACGAAGGTTGACCTACGCCGGCAAACGAACCATCACGGAACTCGAACAACTTGGATACCAGGAGAACGCCAAGCAGCTGCGAGAAGTCTGGCGCGCGCTGCTTGGAGATCATCCGAATGACGAGGAAGCGCCCCCATCGCACAGACAGCTGCCGGCCAAATGTGAGCAGTGCGGCGCCAATTTGCACCCGGATGAGCTGGATCCCATATCGGAGGGAAGCGCCGTCTGTGCGTATTGCGGAACCCACATCCCGATCAGGACTGAGTAATGGGTGCGCCTAATTTGATCACCCGCCTGGAGCAGCATCTCCAGCGACATGAGCCCAAAACCCGGACGGAGTGGGAAGCGATTCCCGCGGCGGTGCTCGTCCCCTTTTATCAGGAGAACGACCGCTGGCATCTTCTCTTTACACGGCGGACGGACACTGTCAACTCCCATCAGGGGCAAGTGTCCTTTCCGGGCGGCGCTATCGAGAACCAGGATTCAAACCCCAAGGAGGCGGCGCTGCGCGAAGCCAGAGAGGAGATCGGTCTTCCATTGGAACGGACCAATGTGATCGGCCAGATGGACCCTTTGCTGACCGTAACACAGTTCCATGTCACCCCGATTGTCGCTGAGATCCCCTGGCCCTTCGAGCTGAATTTAAGCGTAATCGAGGTCGCGCACGCTTTTGGTGTGCCGCTGGATTGGCTCTTGGACCCGGCGAATGTGCGCTCAGAAATGCGGGAATCGGCCATGATCGGAAAGCCGGTGGAAGTGCATTACTTCGAACCCTTCGATGGCGAACAAATTTGGGGTGTGACCGCCCGAATCACCCTCGATCTTCTCGAACTCATTCGCCCTCTTTATCAATAAGCTTAAAGAAAAACGGGCGGCCGGATGGCCACCCGCTCTCATTGCTTTGCAAGAAATCTATTCTTCTTCCTCAGGTTCCGGCGCGGCGGGAGCTTCTTCGAACTCCTCCTCGTCCACACCCCGCTGGTCGACCAACTCAGGCTCAGCGCCGAGCTCGAACAGACCTTCGAGTTCGTCCTCCTCTTCCTCTTCTTCCTCGGCCATGTAGATCACATGGGCGACGTTTTCGGAGGGGTCGGTCAGGACGGTGACACCGTCGCCGAGGTACAAATCAGCGATGGAGATGGCGTCATCAATCTCTTTCAAAGGTTCAAGATCCACCAGAATTCTGTCCGGCAAATCTTCCGGAAGTGCTTCTACCTCGATCTCAGTAACGCCCGTGACCAGGATGCCACCCAGCTCGTGAGCCGCCGGCGCTTCGCCGACCAGCTCCACCGGAACCGTCGTGCGGATGGCCACATCCATCGCAACCTTCAGAAAGTCGATATGCATAAGATTGCGCTTGATGACGTCGCGCTGAACATCACGTACAAGCACCTTATGCTCGCTTCCATCGACCTTGAGGTCGATCAGCGTGGAGGCGCTGACGTCAGAAAGCAGTTGTTCCGCTTCCTTTGTGTCCATCTGAATAGGCTGCCCGTCCACACCGTGTCCGTACAGTACGCCGGGGACCATACCCTGCCGGCGGATCGCACGCACTTTCTTTCCAATGGCGGTGCGCTCATTCGCTTGAATTGTATATTCACTCATGTTTCCTATCCTCCAGGGCGCCTCTCACCTCCCTCACGGGGGTTACCTTCACCCTTCAGACTCGTGCACCCAATGGGTGCGTGGTTTATCGATTACGCCAAAAGGAACCCAAGAGCAATGTCAGGCCCACAGCTAATCCAGCCATTAGGCCAAAAATAAGCGAGCCTTGGGCATCGAAGACAGTCTTGATCGGACCGCGCACCTCGCGGGCGAGCAAGAAAATTGTGCTGCCATTTTCGAACTCGGCCTTTCGTGCGATTGTGAGGCCGTTCCGGCTGTTGGATTGCTGCACGCGATCGCCCACCAGAACGGCTGCAGCCGAACGATCCGACGCGACCACATCGGCGCGAATTGCCACTGCAGCGGATAGATTGAGACTCACTGACTCTGCCGCCACGACACCGGCGCCGCCGCTGTGCAGGCCAACATCATTGGCCACAACTCGGCGGGCGCCGCCTTGATGAATTCGAACCACGTCAGCTTCAACCGTACCGATTTCGCTGCCGGTAAGGTTGATGACCTCGGCGTCCAACGCTTGTTCTTCTTCGAGGTGCTCGTTCTGTTCGCTCATCACGTTCCTCATCAGCGTAAAAAAATGGGCATCCACCGCCGACCGGTGGAGACGCCCAAACTTTATCGACGGGAATTGTACTGGCTAGCTACCGGCCCGTCAACCGCTTTTTGTTGACCCCCTTTATGCCAGCGTGTTAAACTGACTAATTGGCGAATTTCGATTCATTAAGAATGGCTTATGCTCCCACGACAATGGTCATTGACGATCTTTATGACGGTGATTGCCCTGGCACTACTGGCCTCATTGCCGGCGGTTCAGGGCGTGCCCGGATTCGCTGAGATTGACTCCCCCTCGGAGGGGGAATCCCTCACCGGCATCGTTACCGTACGGGGCACTGCCGACCACCCGGCCTTTGTCGGCTATGAGCTGGCCTTCAGCTATGACCCAAACCCGACAGACACCTGGTTCCCCATCACGGATTTGGTGCAGGCGCCCGTTCAGGAAGATGGCCTTGCCCTATGGGATACCAGTGGAATCACACCAGGCAGGTACCAGCTTCGCCTGACCGTCCACGCCCAGGAAGGGCAATCGATCGAGGCAATTGTAGGCCGGCTTGAACTTGGCAGCCTGGTGGTTACACCGACTGAGGCCACCCCTGCGGAGACAGCCGCTGCGGCAGTAGATCCGGATGATTTCGCCGATCGCGAGGAGCTCGAGGTTTTGAGCGAGGATCCCGCTGAAACAGCCGTCTCGCCAGATCGGACGCTGTGGCGGGTGGTTGGGCTTGGCGCGTTGGCCTCCGTCATTGCCCTCGGCGCTTTTGGCCTTTACCGCGCACTGCGGCCGCGAGTGCGCGACTACCTTGGCCTGCTTCGCATGCGGCAGCTTCAGCGCCAACAACGCCGGCAACGGCGAAGTGAGCCTCCATCCAAATGACCCCGGCTGAAGACACCTTTCTGATCGCCGGCCTGGGTAACACCGGCCGGAGCTATCGCGGTAACCGCCACAATGTGGGATTCATGTTCATTGACCAGCTGGCAGATTCCATCGGCTTGGGTCTCTCCCGCATGCAAATGAAAGCCATCACCGCCAGCGGTCAATTCGCCGGTAAGAAGGTAATCCTGGCCAAACCGCAGACGATGATGAACCTATCAGGAGAAGCGGTCGGACCGCTAACACGTTATTACCGCATCCCCTTGGAAAACATCTACGTTGTCTATGACGACCTGGATCTGCCGCACGCCGGCCTTCGCCTGAAACCGGCGGGAGGC
>JBKHKF010000294.1:0-3826 GCA_046537745.1 Anaerolineales bacterium
GAACGTAATTTCGCACGTTGATCTATCTTTCAAAAGCCGAGAAACAGGCCACCGTACAGCATCATGGAAATAATGCCATCGGTCGCGCCAAAGATGAGAATGAAGAATGTCGGCGAATTCCGGTCCTGGCCGTAGGTGGCTCGGTATGCAATCCAAAGTGCCAGCAAAGAACCCGCCAGCGGCAAACCCATTCGCAAGACAGGGGCAAGCCAAGCTGGAATGATAGGGACCCAAGCGGAGAAGGGAACGTACTCAAAGATCGCCGGTAGCATCGACCGCTTCACGAACCAGTAGGCGATCACCCCGAGCAGGATGGGCCCCCAGGTCAATGGATGCTTCCAATCTTCCTCCGCACCCCTGAAGAAGGATGTCACCATGATGATGATGACAGGGGCGATTAGCCAAAGCAGCACCATCGGCGTCAGAATGATCCCGGAAGCCATGCCGAAGATCGACTGCAGGACCATCCGCTCAGCATCATCCTGGGTGATCGAAGCGAAAGAATCAATCCAGTCCGGCCTGGTACCGGCCAGATAAACCGTGAGTTCCTCGGCGTCGGAGGTCTCCTTCCAGGTCATATAAGCATGTCCGGCGTCGTCCAAAGCCAAGTTGGGGCGGATGGAGTTGCCGGAGGTGAAGGTCAGCAGCTGATAACCTGTCGGCTGTCCACCGTCCATCACCAGCAGCCCGATCTGCCCCTGGTTCTGGTTCATAAGGAAATCGACTCTCGCCCTCAGCCCCACCGGCACTTCAGGCCCGATGGAACCCGGCAGCGCGAATTGGGTCAGCTGCGCCGTTCCATGGCCTTCAGGAGGCACCGGCGCCCTCGGGCCGAGCAGCAAACCGTCCTCTGCGGTTATCTCGTAATCCAATGCATATCCGCCTGGAACAGTAAGCCGACGCGGTTCGCCGGCGTTTGCAGGGTCACCCAATGTGAAGCTCACCACCATCGCGTCTACATCGCCCGCGCGAAGGCCCGTTCGGATCGAGATGACGTAGAACAAGTAGCCCATGCCGTCTTCCATGGCGAAGAAAGGCCCTTCAAAGACATCGCTGGATTTGATATTTGGCTGCGCCAACAGCAAGGCTTCTTGATCAGCTTCATTCCAATGGAGGATGGCCGCCTGACCCTCACTCGCCTGCATCTCTATCCACACAACGTGAAGCTGACCAAATGCATCGAGAAGAACGGTGGGGTTTATGCCCGAGGTATCAATGCTTTGTGGTCCTGCGGAAGAACCCATGGTGGCGGCATAAATTCCAGGGTGGTCTTTATCGCCGCTGAACCAAAAAGTGATCTCGCCGGATGGTCGGGGGACGACCGAATAATGCTCTACCGGACGATGTCCAGAGAGCTGCTCCGGAGGTCGGATCACCTGGCCGTTCTGACTGACGACAGCCGCGAACAGAATATCGGATTGGGTCCAGCTTATCACCAATCCATCCTCCGACCAGGTAAGATCTGGATCGGCCGCTGTTGGCGGAATTAGATCAGGGAAGGCCTGGCGGTTGATCCGCCCGCTTTCACCGACACCGACAAGCTCAGCCGCGTCCGAGTCTCCCTGATGCAGCAGGAGAAGCCAGAGTTGATTGCTGGAGTCGATGGCCATCGGCACCCGATCCCCTGAACGGGTGGTGCCGACGGTCACGCCCCGGCTCCAGCCGGGGGCCTCAAGCCATACCTTTTCCGGCAGACCGCCACTGCAGGCGGCCAGCACCGTTGTGAGCAGAGCAAGGAGCAATAAACGAACTGTGAAGTGAGGTGTGCGCATTGATGGTTTCATTGTCTCACTATTCATACTGATTGGAGTTGGGTCAGGTTCAGATTCCGCGAAAGGAGGCGGGTTTCCCCGCCTCTTCGGATGCTGAAGGTCTCAACTAGCGAGCGGAAATGGACATGGCTTTGGCGTTTAGGAGCCCGGCTCTTCGGCGGTCAAATTGGACTCAGAGACCCAACCTTCACCGGTTGGTGCCTTGATCCGATACCAGATATTCCCCCCAACGGATCGAGTCTCTTCAATGGTGACCGCGGTCCCGCGCTCCTGCGCAGCGGCCATGGTGGTGCTTCCAGGGGCGTCCATAATACCAATGAGATACTGAACTCCCTGAAGATAAACGGTCTGCCCGACTTCGAATTCGGGCCGCAATCCACCCGTCATCTCGCCAACCGGTTCGACGTTGGCTTGTTTGACCCAACCGGTGCCGTCATCCGTTTCGACCGCATACCAGACCTCGGCCTGGAACTCGACCGCCTCGAGGACGGTACCGGTGTCACCACGGGCTACTTGGGTGACGGCGTCGGTAGAGCCGGGCTCTTCAAAAAGCGGAACCAGCAAGCTGTTGCCTTGAAGCTCGACCGTATCCCCCGGCCCAAGTTCTGCTTCGATAGCCTGGCCGGCGGAGGCAACCTCGGCCACTCGGGTCTCAACGGCCACCTGGGTGGCTTCTTCGGGGGTAAGGACTTGGCCGGTCTCGCAAGCCAAACTCGCCAACATCAAAGCGGCGATGGCAAGGCCGATGGCAAATGTGCGTTTCATCAATGATTTCCTTGTGTCATGTTGATCACGCCGGACACCTATCCATGCTCAGGGGTAGGATATGAAGACCGGGCGCAATTAGAAATTCCTTTAGTGTCGCCCTCGCATCCGTGGATCGAAGGCGTCGCGCAGCCCGTCACCCATGAAGTTGAAAGCCAGCGTTAGGATGGTCAGCGCGATCCCCGGCACCAGCACCAGGTGAGGGTTGGACCGCAGGCCCTGATAGCCCTCATTGATCATCGCGCCCCAGCTCGGAATCGGCGGATTCACGCCCAGTCCAATGAAGCTCAGCACCGCTTCCAGGAAGATATAGTTCGGGAGCGCCAGCGATTCCGCGATAAGCAACGGCCCGATAATGTTGGGCAACAGGTGGCGGAAGATAATGCGGCTGTCGCTGGCGCCGACGGCACGCGCCGCTTCGACGAATTCCTTTTCTTTGTAGGAAAGAACCTGTCCTCGGGCGAGGCGGGCCATGCCGATCCAGTTCAAGGCCCCGATGGCGACGAACAGGAACAGCAGACCGCCGCTGATATTGTTAAGGTCCACCAGGAATCCCATAAAACCGCCGCTCACCCCTCGGCGCGATACGGCCTGGAAATATACCTGCATCAAGATGATGATCGGTAAGAGCGGGATGGCATACAGGAAGTCCACCACCCTCATCATCACATTATCCACCCTGTCGCTGCTGTAACCCGAGATGGTCCCGTAAACGGATCCAATGATCAAGCTTACCGTGGCCGCTATGATGGCCACCGCCAGCGACACACGGGTGCCGTAAACAGTTCGGCTGTACAAATCCCTGCCCAGGGAATCCGAGCCTGTCAAATAAAGCGTGCACAGAGGCTGGAGTGGTGTACCCGACCAGTGGCATCGGTCGATCCGATCCGTTGTGACGATGTAAGGAGTCAGCGGCTTCTGGCGAGTGTAGTTCGTATTTTGGGCGGCGAAGCCATAAGGCGTGATCAGCGGCGCGATGAGCGCGATGATGACCACGGCGATGATGATGATCATGCCGGCGACGGCGATACGGTTTCGTCGGAATTCCCGCCAGGCATCCTGAAAGGGACTGCGGCCCTTTGTCGTGGGCCTGGCCGCCGTGGTGAGGTCCTGGATCTGTCCTTCGGATCCTTCCGCCTTGGGGATCTTCTCCAAATCGCGCTCGGGTGACATCTAGTTTCCTCCTAAAGGGCTGGCCCGCCCACTACTCATAGCGAATGCGGGGGTCGAGCCAGGCGTAAATAATATCCACCAACAAATTGCCGCTGATCAGCAGGACGCCGTAGATC
>JBKHKF010000295.1:0-3825 GCA_046537745.1 Anaerolineales bacterium
GATTGAAGGCGCCTTAAATATCCTTGAGAACGGCCATCAAGTCCGGGATCTGGATGTGATGTATTGTGTAGAGCGCGCATTCTTGATTTCTTTGAGTGTTGGGGTAGGCGCTAATTCGATTGTTGGCATCGGCCGAGAGGATAAGCAGCAGTACGGCTTATTCGCTTATTACCTCAATGGAGCCCGCCAATTTCTTGAAATCGTCCCACAGTCCTTCAGCTTGAGGCTGGACGGTGAGTGGATCCACGGCGCCTTCATTGAGGTCGCCATTCTGAACATGGGGATTACAGGGTTTCCTGAGGCGTTCCTCGGCGGCAGGATCAACCCTGATGACGGAAAGCTGCGGCTGCTGACGATGGGCCAGGGTTCCATCCCGGAGCGAGCTCTTCAATCCATCAAAGGCAGGGCGAATGGATTGGACTCCTGGATCCAGTCGTACGACATCCATCAGGTTGAAATCCACGGCGACTCCAATTTAGTGGTCCAAGGTGACGGCGATATCATCGGGAATCTGCCCGTTCGTGTGAAAGTTCTGCCGAAAGCTATTCCGGTTATCGTTCCCGCCAAATAGAGATTAGCCATCCATTGAGTTGTGCGGCGATTGCTACACTGGACATTGAATGGATCAGTTATGAACGTCTCTCCTCACCCAAGGGAATTCTCAGTTTTATTGATTTGATTAATCGGAACGAGAGGACACATTCACCTGGAAAACATACGTGAGAAAGCCGCCGGTCTCTTGATCTGGGTGCTGCGCATTTATGCATTTTTTCTGATCGTTATTCTGGTCGCAGACCTGGCTCTTACGGAAGCTAATCCATTTGTTGGTTTGGTGCGTTCCTTTTTTAGCTTGCTCCTGCTGCCCGCACTCATGCTATTGCCGCTAGCTTTATGGCTGAAACGCTGGATTCTCACAGCATTATTCCTGCCTGCCTTCATCGGCTTTTTCGTGTATTTTGGTTCGTTTCTGCTGCCGAGGGCTCGAGAAGCACCCGCGGGAGAGCAGACGATCCGCGTCATGACTTTCAATGTTCAGTACCCTCAAGAGAAGCTGGATTCTTTGGGGAAGATCATTGATGAAGCGGACCCGGACATCCTGGCCGTGCAAGAGCTCAGCCCGGAAGCGGCCAGCTACTTCCGCGAGCAGTTCAGCCAGGAGTACCCACACCAGGCGCTTCATCCCCGCCAACAGGATCACGCCGGCCAGGGTTTGCTCAGTCGTTTTCCCATCCGAGAGGATCGTTATATTCGGTTTGAGGAGCTACCTGCCAAGCTCGGTCACCAATATACCGAGTTGTCCATTGACGGCCAGCGGCTGACGGTCATAAACACGCACCCGATGCCGCCTTATACGCCTGAGATCGGGTTCAACGCCCGCCCCCATACTCGGGAGATAAACTGGGTCATCGAGGATTCTCTGCAGATGCAAGGACCGACGATTCTGGTGGGTGATTTCAATATGAGCGATCAATTCGAAGAATACGACAGGCTCACGCAAGAATATCGTGATGCCTATCGACAAGTGGGGGAGATCGAGCTGGGGTTCACTTACCCGAACGGCCGCCGATTTCCACTCCCCCGGATGATCCGCCTCGACTATTTTTTCTACAACGAGTCAATCTATCCGTACTGGGCCCGCACCATTGATGAATCCGGCAGCTCCGATCACCTCCCCCTGCTGGTTGAATTCAGTATCGTGAACGACGCCGCAGTGGATAATCCGCCCAGCGGGATCCTCCTCCCACAGGGAGCTCATCGGTCAACTGCCATCTATGAACGCCAAGTGCGTTGAGCAAATCGGCAGTTCCGAGATATGGGCGCCAGGTTCTCCTTTGAAATTCAGCAGGCAGGATCTTCGTTGGGGATGGATCGCGGGCACACGCCCGGATATTCAGCAGGTAAATGGAAGGGGAGGTGTGAGCTAGTCCGACTGAAATCTGTCCAGGTATCGGGCCTCCAGAAACCCAAGTAATCTATTCGTGATCAAGATCAAGGCTGTCATGCCGGCTGCGAGGACGAACAACCGCATCGCCGAACTCATGCCAACGCCTGCGGCCGCCAGGATGGAGGCGGCTGTTGTGAGACCCTCCACGCTGCTGCCATCGTTGCGCTGCAAGATGGTGCCGGCGCCCAAGAAGCTGATGCCAACGATGATGGCCTGGATAATCCGGATCGGATCGGTGGTCACAAAAGATGGATAATCGAATTCGGTCACCACAAAGTTGCCCAGCTCGATGAAGAGCGCCGCGCTGCCGGCCGCCAGCATATGGGTTCTCAATCCGGCAGGCTTGTCTTTAAGCTCACGCTCAAAACCGATCAAGCCGCCGAGGATCAACGCGAGCAATATTTCCAACAGAATTTCAAGTTGATCAGATACGGGCATATGAATCTAATCCGGCATTTATGTGCTGATGGGCAGGTGGGTATGTGCCTGGCGTTTCCCGGCTGCAGCATGGTTGTTGCACCGGATGTGTTTGATTTATGTTGAGCCGCTGCCGCTGCTTTTCTGGGACCGACTGGCGGTGTGGTAATAGGCCGCCGCCTCATAACGGCTGCTGAACTCGAGCTTGTCCAGAATGCTGTGTACGTGATTTTTCACGGTGCCAATTTCAATGGTCAGCGAGTTGGCAATCTCACGGTTGGTCAGTTTTTTTGATACGAGTTCGAGCACTTCTTGTTCGCGAGGTGTGAGCGATTTCAGTCTCCTCCCGGTGGTGTCGGGCTCATGATAGCTATTCTGCAGGCTGTGAAGCCGGCTGACCAGGGCGGGGGTGATGGATGGATCGAGGATGGCTTGATCACGACTGACGGCCCGCATGACCTTCCGGGTCTCCTCGATGGAGGAATCTTCTGGCGCGAATCCGGCAGCGCCAGCTTCGATATATGCAAGAACAATATGCTCTTCCCGGGGAATTCCAAGAACGATAATCCGGCTGTCGGGGATCCGGCGTCGGATTTCAGCGACCCATTGCAATCCTTGCTCGACGCGCTCCAGGACATTAACCAATACCAAGTCTGATTGGGCCAATTTGCTGATATCCGACCCCAGCGAGGTGGCAACTGAAACGACATCGTAGTCCTGATCATCCTCAAAGGCAGCCGACCAGAGGTTGGCGACCAATCCGCTGGAAGCAATGATGGAGACGCGTTTGCCTGATTGTCCCACTTTCATCCTCAAATTCTTCGTCAGGGGGTCCGTTGAGCTAAGCTGACTGGGCTGCTGAGGCTGTAAGACGCTGCCTCATAGCGGTTGTCCACCTCAAGCTTTTTAAGCAGGTTGTGAACATGGTTCTTAACTGTTCCTACCTCGAGCACAAGCTCCTCGGCGATCTGCCGATTGGTCATCCGCTGCCCGATCAGCGAAAGCACCTCATGTTCCCGGGGCGTGAGTTCGGTGTAGCCATTGGAGAGCGATAGGCCATTGGCGTGATGGGCCGAGAGCTCCTGAACCCGATTCACGAGTGCGCCCGCGACCGCTGGCGAGAATTGTGAGGTGCCTCGGGCGGCTTTGCGAACTTGATTTACCAGTTCTTCGTTGCTGGCCCACCGGTGAATATAGGACCAGGCGCCACCTTCAATAAAGTTGATGATTTTCTGCGGAGATTCGGGCGCCTCTGTCAGGATGATTGTTATTTGTGGGTTGTGGTCCCGGGCAGCACTCACGGTATTGCGGAATTCCTGGTTGGAAAGACCATCGGCGCTGATCAGGCAGATGTCGAAAGTCTGTCCGTCTGTCAGGCCCACGATAGCGTCAGCGTCGAGTCCGCTCCGCGTGTCGCCAAATTCAGGGTGTTTGGCGAACTCCGTCATGCGATTGGCGCAGCG
>JBKHKF010000296.1:0-3815 GCA_046537745.1 Anaerolineales bacterium
GGAGGAGGGCTATGAGCCAGGGATTGTGATCCAGCTCCGACCGACTTCACCTTTGAGACCGCATGGTCTGGTCGATCGCGCTGTTGGGCTATTGACGGAAAGTGGGGAGGCCGATTCTGTGCGGGGCGTGGTCCCCAGCGGCCAGAATCCCTACAAGATGTGGCGCATGGGTGAGGGCGGCCGACTGGCGCCGCTGCTTCAGGACGGGCCTGAGGAGGCCTACAACCAACCGCGGCAGGAGCTGCCGCCGACCTACTGGCAGACGGGCCACATCGACGCCGTCCGACGCCGGACGATCCTGGAGCTCGATTCCATGAGCGGTCGGACCATATTGGGCGTCGAGATCGATCCGCGTTTCACCGTGGATATCGATAATGAGGCCGATTGGCGGCGCGCCGAAGCGCTGGCCATGAGCGGCGAGCTCAGCTACGTGACCCCCGGCGCGCCGCCAAGGCCAATGCCGGAACAGGTTGAAATATTGGTTCTGGATTTCGACGGTGTGCTGACGGACAATCGGGTCTGGGTCAACGCGGAGGGCGAGGAATTCGTCGCCGCCAACCGGGGCGACGGCTGGGGGTTGGCCCGACTGCGGGAGGCCGGCGTTGCGGTGGTGATCCTGTCAACCGAGACTGACCTGGTGGTGAAGGCCCGGGCCGAGAAGTTGGGTGTACCCGTGCACCAGGGCATCCATGACAAAGCGCCTGCGTTGAAGTCGATCCTTGAGGAGCATGATGTGAATCCGGCTAACGCGGTGTTCGTCGGGAATGACCTGAACGACACTCCTTGTTTTCCGCTGGTGGCCTGCGCGCTGGTGCCCAGCGATGCGCATCCGACCGCCAGGGCGGAGGCTGATAGAATCCTGGGTTCAAAGGGCGGCCACGGCGCCGTCCGGGAAGTTTGCGATTTGATATTAAAGAACATCCAAAGAAGGGACTTCGATGGCTAGAGAAACGAATATCGGCAATCGCCTGGTGGGCGATGGCCATCCGGCTTATATCGTGGCGGAGATTGGGATCAATCACAACGGCGATTTAGGGTTGGCAAAGCAGCTGATCGACGCCGCGCACGAGGCGGAGGTGGACGCGGTCAAGTTCCAGAAGCGGACGCCGGAGCTTTGCGTGCCGCCGGAACAGCAGGGCAAGATGCGCGATACACCCTGGGGCTATATCTCCTATCTGGAGTACCGCCACAAGGTGGAATTCAGCCAGGAGGAATACCAGGAAATCGATCGATATTGTGGGGGGTTAGGGATCGATTGGTTCGCCTCCGTCTGGGATGAGCCCTCCGTGGATTTCATGGAGCAGTTCGAGCCGGTGGCCTACAAGCTGCCTTCGGCCTCGCTGACCGATCACGGCTTGATGGAGCACGTGCGAGCCACCGGGCGGCCAATGATCATCTCTTCCGGCATGTCCACCATGGAGCAAATCGAAGAGACTGTTGAGCTGATCGGACAGGAAAACCTGGTGCTGTGCCATTCCACCAGCACCTACCCCTGCGAGCCCGAGGAGCTCAATCTAAAGGTCATTGGGACGCTGCGGGATAAGTTCGATTGTCCCATAGGCTACTCTGGCCACGAGGTGGGCCTGGTGCCCTCGGCCGTGGCGGTGGCGCTGGGCGCCTGCATGATCGAGCGCCACATCACGCTGGATCGCGCCATGTGGGGCAGCGATCAGGCCGCCTCGGTGGAACCGGGCGGCTTCCGCAAGCTGGTCAAATACATTCGAGTTACCGAGGAATCGCTGGGCGACGGTGTCAAGCGGGTCTACGACTCCGAGCTGCCGGCGCTCGAGAAACTGCGACGGGTTCACACCTGATTTCAGTCCTCCGCTCCAAGGTTTACGGCCTGTATTTGAGGATCCTGCGCGCCTGGGCTGACCGCCAGCTCCGGGGGCAGATTCAGCGCGTCGAGCAGTATCTTGAGTCCGAGCCGGCCGTGCCCAGCCGTGAGCGGCCCGTGCTGGTGTTCAACGCCTCCACCCGCATCCACACCCTGAGTCTGAACGCCGCTTTTTCGCTGCTGGCCTCATGGGGTTTGCGGGCCAGAGAGGTGCCGGTGAGCTACCTGGTGTGCCGCCAAGGGATGCAGCAGTGCATCCTGGGCACAGACCGCCAGCGGCTGGACAAAGGCCCGCCGTGCCGACCCTGCCTCCGCTTCAGCGAACTGCTGTTTCCGGAGCGGCTGACGACCTGGCTGCGGCCAGTGCCGGAGGTCTATGAGGCAGTCAGGGCGGAGTTTGCCGATTTCAGCCTGGGTGAGTTGAAAGACTGGACCTATCGGGATTATCCCCTGGGCGATTTGTGCCTGCCGGGGTTGCGCTGGGTGCTGCGGCGGCACGACCTGCCCGACAGCGAGGGAGTTCGAGGGCTGTACCGACAGTATTTGCGATCGGCGGCCGGCCTGGTGGAGCGATTCGAGGAGATATTCGAGACGGAGCAGCCGCGGGCGCTGCTGCTGTTCAACGGCATCACCTATCCGGAAGCGGTGGCGCGGGCGGTGGCGCAGCGGCGAGGCATCCGGACGGTCACCCATGAGGTCGGCCTGCAGCCGCAGTCGGCCTACTTCAGCCACGAGGACGCCACCTTCCGCGAGGTGCCGGTACCGGAGGAGTACCAGCTGAGCGAACTCCAGCAGGGCGAGCTCGATGCCTATTTGCAGGGCCGCCGCCAGGGGCGCTTTTCCATGGCCGGCGTCGAGTTCTGGCCGAAGATGGATGAGCTCCCGGATGGTGTCCAGGAGAAGCTAGATCAGTTCGATCGGATGGTGGTCGCCTTCACCAACGTGATCTTCGACACCAGCCAGGTGCACGCCAATGTGCTTTTTGAGGACATGTTCGATTGGCTGGACTGGCTGGCGGGGAAAATCCGTCAGCATCCGGATACATTATTTGTGCTGCGGGCCCATCCCGACGAAAATCGGCCGGGCAAGGAGGCGGCCCAATCGGTGGCGGCCTGGTTTAGGGATTCGGACCTTAAGGAGGCTGAGAACGTGCTGTTCTTCTCGCCCGAGGAGTTTGTCAGCTCCTACCAGCTCATTGAGGCGGCCCATTTGGTGCTGGTTTACAACTCCTCCATCGGCCTGGAGGCCTCCATCATGGGCGCGCCGGTGTTGTCGGCCGGCCGGGCCCGCTACACCCAGTCGGATACGGTCGATTTCCCGGACACGAGGGCGGCCTACGAGCGGCTGCTGGAGGAGTACTTGATACGGGATGAGATCACGCCGCCGGCGCGCTACGCACAAAACGCCCGCCGATTCCTGTACCGCGAGCTGCACGAGGCCTCGCTCGATTTCTCCGGGTACCTGCGCCCTTATCCTTCCATTCCGGGCATGGTGCTCTTTGAGCGTTTTGAGCCGGATGAACTTCGCCGTGATGAGACGCTGGATGTGATCCGAGACGGGATCTTGGGTGGGGAGCCTTTCCTGAAGCAAACTTCCAGTCGGGCTGTGGAGACGACAGTGTGACAATATCGCGTTGGAAATGGGCGCTTTACGTTTTTCTTTTGATCAAGTTGGCGCTGGTTATGGTCACATTTCGAACTCCCGATGGCGGCGTTTTAGTTGATTCGAAATCATATTTAGATTTAGCGCATGCCTGGCAAACTCAAGGAGCCTATATTGACCCAACGGGTGATAACCGAGACTTGGTTCGCCCGCCAGGTTATCCCGCGATGATCCGCTTGGCGGGAATGCTATTCGGCAATGGTACTTGGCCGATCACAATGCTTCAGCTTGTTTTTTTATCGTCCATTTCGCTATTCTTGATCCAAATTGGATTGTTAATTGAGCGACCTTCCCTGGGCTTATTGGCAGCTTGGAT
>JBKHKF010000297.1:0-3810 GCA_046537745.1 Anaerolineales bacterium
GAGCAAGAGCACGGCAGCGTGCTGCGCGGCGCCCTGAAGCTCAGGGCATCCCGGGGAAAGCGAACCAGACGTTCCCCCTCCCCCCGCACCCCCAGATCTTTGTTTCTCACGCCGAAAAAAGGATTGGCAAAGCTTGTTGACGCGCTGGAAGCCCACCTGGTGGCCAACGGGATAAAGATCCATCTGAACGAAGGTGTTGAGACGCTCTCGCGATCCGAGGATGGCTATCAACTCGTCAGCCAGCAAGGTACGGCGCAGTTCGACGGGTTGATCCTCGCAACCCCGGCTTTCATCAGTTCAAGGCTGCTCCGACCATTAAGCAACTCCCTGGCCGATCAACTCGTTGACATTGATTACGCCTCCACTGCCACGGTCAATCTTGCATATCGGTCTTCGGATGTGGCAGAAAAACTGTCAGGCTACGGTTACGTCATTCCGAAAGTGGAAGCGAGATCCGCGCTGGCCTGCACCTGGACCTCGACCAAATTCCCTCATCGAGCGCCGGAGGGAACCGCACTGGTCCGTGTCTTCATCGGTCGGGCTGGCGAGCAACAAGCCCTGGAAAAAAGCGACGAGGGCTTGATCGCCGAGGCGCAGCAGGAGTTGGCTCGAACCATCGGTATCAACCAGGAGCCGCATCGTATCCGGCTGACGCGGTGGCCGGAAGCGATGCCACAATACAACGTTGGCCACAACCGACGCGTTCAGAACTTGATGGAAAATGCTGCCGGCTTGCCGGGAATCGAACTGGCCGGTGCGGGTTACCATGGCATTGGCATCCCCGACTGCATCAACAGCGGGCGGCAGGCGGCACGTCGGCTCCTGGCAGAATCTCACATCCCGACCGCTGATAGCTTCCGCGAAAAACAGGAAAATGGATCATGACAGACTTCGCCAAATCCGAGGAACTCTTCGCGCGAGCATCCCGATCCCTGGTCGGCGGCGTCAATTCCCCTGTCCGCGCCTTTAAAGGGGTCCGCGGCAATCCCATCTTCATTGACCACGGCGAGGGACCATGGATCCATGACATGGATGGGAATCGGTATGTCGATTATGTGCTTTCCTATGGACCGCTGATCCTGGGCCATGCCCATCCCAAAGTTGTCGCTGCCATCTCAACCACTGCCGCAGCGGGCACCTCCTTTGGCGCACCTGTCGAGGCGGAACTCCGCCTGGCTGAATCGATCCAGCGGTGGATGCCCGATCTTGAAAAGATCCGCTTTGTCAATTCCGGCACGGAGGCGACGATGAGCGCGCTGCGATTGGCACGCGCTTACACCGGCCGGGATAAGATCGTGAAATTCGAGGGCTGCTACCATGGGCACGCTGACTTGCTGCTCGTACGGGCCGGGTCCGGCGTAGCAACCCTGGGTTTGCCCGATTCTCCCGGCGTGCCGTCGGGTGCGGTGGCGGATACGCTGGTCGCTCCCTTTAACAATTTGGCGGCCGTCAAACAGCTTTTCTCCGACTTCCCCACCGAGATCGCAGCAATTATCGTTGAGCCGGTCGCGGGTAATATGGGCGTGGTGCCCCCTGAACCCGGCTTTCTCGAAGGCCTGCGCACACTGGCAGACGACCATGACACGCTGCTTATCTTTGACGAAGTGATGACCGGTTTTCGGGTTCACCCAGGCGGAGCTCAGGCGCTATACGACGTCAAGCCAGACCTGACCACGCTGGGGAAAGTCATCGGCGGCGGACTGCCGGTGGGCGGCTATGGCGGACGTGCGGAAATCATGTCTCAGTTGGCGCCGGAGGGGCCCGTCTATCAGGCCGGGACACTTTCGGGGAACCCACTGGCCATGCAGGCCGGCCTGGCTACGCTCGAGGCTCTGGGTGAGAATGTGGTCTGGCGGTCGATCGCGGACAGCACGGAAGCGCTCGTTCGGGGGATGAAGGACCTGCTTTCGGAGACCGATCTTCCCGCTTCCATCCATCGGGTTGGTACGATGTTCAGCTTATTCTTCAATAGCCAGCCACCGAGGGACTGGACCACGGTCAGTCAGTCAGACACAAACATGTATGCGGCGTATTTCCATAAAATGCTGGAAGCGGGCGTTTACCTGGCCCCTTCGGCCTTCGAAGCCGCATTTCTATCCAGCGCCCACGATGAGAAGACACTGGAGCTCACCCTCTCCGCCGCCCGTCGTGCGTTCAAGAACCTCGCCTGAACCCTTGGGCCGGCGCCAAGCAGCGGAAGCCTCGTCTGGCATAGAAGTTCGTATTTCCGGCGTGGATCCACTATACCGCTGCCGCCAATCCAAGGCCTGCTGATAGAAATCCTTTAGCAAAGCGGGCGCTTCCCGCTCATGGGCTTCCAGCCAATCAAAGGCCCCGGTCCAACTTATGACCATCAGGTTCATGAATTCCAGAACCAGCCCAAACAATTCTTCGAACCATTGATGGGATCGGCCTGAATACACCCTTATTTTTCGTTCCCCGTCAAAGAAGATTGATCATTTGTGCCATTGTCCCTCGTAGGCTCCTTTATCAATTGCTTCCGTAGATGGAAGCAACACCACGGCCTGCCTGTCTAGCTTCTCTGGGTCCATCTCTGTTTCTGCCAGAAGGTCATATCTGCTTGAGTTCCTGAACGCCGCCATTGGGATCATGCATCAGGCGCGGTGGTTGGGCACCCAGAGCGGCACAGGCGCACTGCAGCTCGCAGACGAGGATGTTGGGTAGTTCTCGCGGGTGCACAAGGGTGAGTCGCCGCAGGCTCCCGCCTCGCCTTGGGTTAATGTCAGCGGATCCACACGCGCGCCCTGCCGGGCGGCAACGTCAGCATGCCCTTCTGCGGAAGGTTTCGTCATCAGAGTGAGCGAAGACCGCCAATAGCGTGAGACGGCCCTGCATCACACTCAATCCGAGATTCGATCCCTGAAGGGAGATAAGCTGAGCAGAAAGAGCAGCGCAATGATCACCGACGATGAGAGACACCACAGGCAAACCGCCCGGATGACAAAGGGCTCCAAGTACGTCAGGTAGGCCGAGAACAGCAGACCTGATGATGTCATCACGAACAGCGCAGTGGGCGCCAACTTACCCCATCTTGATACAGCACGGCGGGTTCCCATCCACCATGCGGCTAGGATCAGACCATAACCCGCGAGGCCCAAAACGCCGACCGGAACCCCGAAGATGCTTGCATATTTACTCTGCTGCACCGCATTGCAATCGCCGACTGGTCCGCAAACCGCCACTGCATTCTGGGTTTCGATGAACGAGAGGTAGGCGGCGACCCCGATGCCGAGCACAGCCAGGATTGGGATGAATCTCGACCAACTGGCGGGAGGCAGCCAGACGTGACGGCCGTGGGCGGCGCGCAGGATTGCCCCCAACCCATAGAGCAGGATGACCAACATCCCGATAAGCACCGCGATCGCCAGGCCGAATCCGTCTGGAGTCTCAACCGGCTCGGCCACTTGCACGGCGGCGCTGGTGGATGAATTGCCACCATTGGGAAGCGTAAATGACTCCACCTGAGCCTCCAGCATTAGCCCATCCAGTCCAGCGATATCAGGTATGGGGACACCTCCGGACTGGTAATACTGTTCCAGCAGTTCGGGCAGATGCTCAGGGATATCCGCCGACCCGATTAACACCTCGTCGCCGACCAGCAAGAAAGGGACGCCTACGTGGTCCCTGGGAATGCCTAAGCCAGCCGCCATTGCGAAAAGCGCATCGACCTGTTCTTGAGTCTCGATCTGCACGAGAAGGATTTCGACCGCTTCGCCGTACTGCCGCTTAAGCGGCGGCAGCACATCTTCTATGATCACATGACAATGCGGGCAGCCCTCCATCCAGAGG
>JBKHKF010000298.1:0-3809 GCA_046537745.1 Anaerolineales bacterium
GGCCAGCTTTGATCAGCACGATCGAATGAACCTGGAACAAGCGGGCTCACCTGTGCTGGATTCCGACCACTATCCTGTCAAGTCTCTTGCCCGAGTCGACAATAGCTGTCGCATGTATTTCGGGTTTACACCGACAGCCAGTGACCCAGGGTTGTGCACCCTTTACGCCACTGTTCAGAATTGCACTCCCCACGTTATGCTGGGTGAGCCGGGTGGAATAAGGCTCGATGGACAGGAAACCGCTGAAGGAACAGCCACCAAACAGGTGGAGGCTCCCCAAACCTATCAGTTCTTCGATCAGAATGTGCTAAACGACGACGACCAGCACCCACTGGTGCTCTCGACCACATTCTCGCCTGGCGAGCTGGTCCAGATTACCACTGATGGCGACGGCAACACGTACGCTTGCAAGTAGATACTCAGAGAAGCATAGGCCGGCCGAGGTCGCCCGAGTGGGGACTCGGCCGGCCTGATTTAGCTCTCATGCGCCAGCGCCGGGTCTGAACCCTCGGCGAGCAGCGTCACGGTTCCGTCCATCAGGTGGACAACCACGACGGAAAAAGTTGGATGCTGACCTGCCGCGAGCATCAATTGGCTCCCATCCGGGGACCATGCCGGCTTCATCACACCCTCGAATTCACCAAGGGGTCCGACCTGGCCGCGTTCCACCGGCGGAACCCAGGGCGAGCAGGTCATGCTACCCACTTCACGTACAAAATAGGCGATCCTCCCGCCGTCCGGCGACCAGCTTGGGTGGAATGCGGATCCTTGAAGATCGACCAGTGAAAACTCTACTTCACCGTCGTGTTCCAAATTGTTGATGAGGATTCTCTCCTCACCGGTCGGGATATGGTCAGGCGGTCATAATCGGTCTGCCAATGGGGGTCAGGCGCAAAAGCCGATGGTTTTGTCCCAAGAAATATACCTACTGGCCTGCAAGTCACGGTCGGCAAAGAGAGCGCCCGCCTGGGCACTCCACTTTGCCTGAATCACAGCCTTCCTCCAAGCCGCGTTCCCATCAGGCGAAGACGATCTCCGCTTGCTCTTTCTGGGGAACCACGTTGGTTTGAGTCTGAATGTGGTCGACGATGTAAGCCGCATCCTCGCTAACGCCGGGGAGGATCGGCGATTTCCCCTTATGCAGGAAAGGAAGTCCAACGAAGTACAGCCCGCGCTTGTCGTGGACGACGCCTCGGGTTTGCATCGGCGCCCCATGCTCGTCGAAAATCGGCATGTCGATCCAGTCGAAATTAAGTTGGTAGCCGGTAGCCCAAAGCAACACGTCGGGCTTCAGCGTGCTTCCGTCCTCGAATGTCGGAAGGCCGCCCTCGACTTCGGAGACGCGCGGCAGCCGCTCAATGCCGGCAGCAGCAAAATCCTCCTCCTTGACCCCTTCCACCGGTGTGCCCATGGACATCACCTTCTGCTTTATCTTGCGGCCGAGCGCCGTTGTCACCGGCACATTTAGCAGCGTATTCAAGAGCAACCAGGAGGGTTCGAATAGGCCAAGCAGCCGCTGTGGCACATGGCCGGTGAAGCGCCCGGCCAGCCAGACCTCTTTCTCAGCGGCCATATCGAGCGCGATTTGGGATCCGGAACTGCCGGCGCCCACGATCAGCACTCGTTCTCCTGCCAGGCTCTCTGGATTTCGGTATTCGGAAGAGTGAAGCTGACGGATACCTGGATCTATTTCATCTGAGAAGGCAGGGACTTTGGTGTGTGGGAAGGCGCCGGTGGCCACGATCACTTGAGCCGCCGTCAATGTTCCTCGGCTGGTCTCAACCACATAGCCGGTCTCCCCTTCTTCCAGCCGCTCCACCCATGTGCTGAGCTGTACAGGGAGGTTGAAGCGGCGGGCATAGTCTTCGAGATATTCCGCGACCTCATCCTTGCCAGGATAGTGATTGGGCTCGGCCGGGAACGGAGCTCCAGGCAGTCCACATACCTTCGCTGGTGTAAACAGCTTCATCGTATCCCACCGCTTTCGCCAACTATCCCCAACCCGTTCGCTTCCATCCAGGATCACAAAATCCTGATCCGTCTGCTGGAGATAGTATCCGCAAACCAAGCCGGCTTGTCCGCCCCCAATGACGATCGTGTCGTAGTGAGTCTTGCTGAACTGCATTTTTCTTCTCCTTAGCTCCTGGTCCATCTCGAATTGTCAACGGCTGCCAGTGCGAATGCCGGCTGGCGTTCTGCGGCTTTTCGGCCAGGTAGCTGATCCCACCACTCTCCATAAGCTACGTGCTTGCGATCCCCCTGGCGCCGTGGCTGATCAACTTCTACATCGCTTTCGTCTTGACGCCGCTCAAAGCGCAGATACCAGAACAACATGAGCCCTGTGGTTATGAGATAGAAGGTATGCAGCAGCCAAATCGGCCCCATAGGCAGGCTGAAAACGTAAATGGAGTGGATTAGGTTGCCCACATTGCTGAGCAGGATGTTGCCCAGGCTGTAAGAACCAAGATCTTTGGTCTTTCTGGCCTTGTACAACATTGGCAGGGTGCTGCCCGCAAAGATGACCGTTGAAGCTGCTCCAGCAAGTACGGGAACTGACATATCCATTGTGCTCATCTCCCTCAAACGCCTCGTTCCTAATCCATACCTAGGTTAGGCGGCTTGAGTAGGATCGTTAGTTGCCAAACGGAGTATATCGATGGGGTATTCGGGGTAGTGGGTGGTTTCCCTCGGCTGAAAGGCTGCTAATCCAGCAGGGAGAGTTGGCGAGCTCGGGCTGCCGCTTCCGTCCTTCCGCCGACCTCAAGCTTTCCGTATATATTGGCGGCATGCTTCTTCACTGTTCCAGGCGAAATAACAAGCTGTTCGCCGATTTCTTTGTTGGTTAGCCCGGCTGCCATCAGCTCAAGCACTTCGAGTTCGCGATCTGTCAACGGCTCGGTCAATGGTGGTCGGGCGGGGGAAAGAGCCATTTCTGCCTCAAAGATTTCCAGCAAGCCCTGAACCTGTTCCGGCGCAACGTCACGCGCCTCAGCCTCCTGCAGCAGGCGGGCCATCGATGGGCCGAGATCGATGAAGGACCGCATATGACCGTGAACACGGGCCAGTCGAAGCGCCTTCTCCAAGGATGTCATCGCCTTCGTCTCTTGACGGCTCTGCCACTGGCCAAGCGCCAGCTGCGCCAGCGACTGTAGCTCCAAACCGCGGCGACCTTCTTCAGCTGCGCTGTTTTGCATATCCTGGAGAATCGTGAGCGCCTGCTCCGTATCTGCCTTGTTTGACCTCGCAAGCAGCACCCTCGTCGCCCCCAGCCGGACCTCCTCTTGTTCGGGTCTCTTTCCCAACTCCATCAGGTCCATCTGTGTTTCGATCCAATGGTTAGCCTCCGCCAGTTCTCCCTGGGCCAGCCATAGGTCCATCTGAAATCGCTCAAAGCGCGAGGTCCACTCCGGAAGCTGGGTCTTTTCGAGCCCCGCCCGAACCTGCTCAAGTGATTGCTTGGCCATTCCGATCTGGCCGCGCGCGAGCGAAATGCGCCCAAGCAGCAGGTGCCCGGCGATGGTCGCCTTCACATCACCGCCCATTTGGGCGCGCTCCAGCCCGATTTCCAGGTTAGACTCCGCCTCCTCCAAAAGGTTGCGCTCGTATTTGATCTCGGCCAGCCGGATATAAGCCCAGCCGATGATCGGCATGTGGATTGCGCCCCAGCTTTCAGGTTCCTTGCTCACAGCCAGCGCCTGGTTCCAATACTCCGCGGCCTGGCCCAAATCTCCTTGCTGCAGGCTCAAGTCGGCCAGGCCTCCGTAGGCATGGATTCCCATGAAATGAAACGCGGTCCCCCGGTTGTATTC
>JBKHKF010000299.1:0-3792 GCA_046537745.1 Anaerolineales bacterium
ACAATGACCCGCGAATCACGAATTGATTGGAGCCTGGCTGGAGAAAAAGTGCAGTGCGATATGGTGTGATGTAAGTCTCCAAAATCGCGTTCAAGAACAACCCCAAGACGATTGCGCTGGTGACCAGAAGTTCTTTAGCCCAACCGCGCATGCCGCCGATGATGGCGAAAATCACAACCAGCAGGCCAAACAGCACCGTCAGGCTGATCACGCCTTCTGCCTCCTCCCTGCGACGGCAAGGAGCTCCTCTGCGATACGCTCGGCCGCGCCCGTTCTCGTCAGGCTTACAGCGGCCTCGCTCATCTCCTCCAGCCTGTCGGGTTGGCTCAGCAGGTTCTCCAGCAAGGGCAGCAAATCCGTCTCCAGCCGCTCGTCCGCCATCACCACAGCCGCATCGCGTTTCGCCAGGTAGGCCGCGTTCACCTTTTGATAGCGCCAGGCGTGGGGATAAGGAACCAGCACCGCGGGGAGTCCGAACAATGGGTACTCGCCCAACGTCGATGCCCCCGCTCGGGAGACCGCCAGGTCGGCGGAGGCCAGCGCATCCGCCATCGTCTCATGCAGGTAAGCATGCGGGTGATAGCGATATCCGAACTCGCCTGCGGGCATCCCAACTTCCTCTTCAAATAGCGGCCAGTCTCGTTCGCCAATCACATGAATCACCTGCGCCAGCTCAAGCAGATCTTCGAGCGAACTCCAGATGGCCCGGTTGATGGAACGAGCCCCTCGGCTTCCGCCCATCACCAGGAGCACCGGGGCTTCTGCGGTCAATCCCAGGCGCGCGCTCGCTTCCTTTTTGGAGAGATCAAGCTCCTCGAAGCGAGTTGGATAGCCGGTAACCTTTACTTTGCTCGGATCCCGGTAATAACGTCTTGCTTCCTCCGCGGGAACACAAATTCGATCGGCGACCCGGCTGATTAATCGCTGCGCCAAGGCAGGCTCAATATCGGGAACGAAGGTCACCTTGGGTCGTCGCCAGCCGGCGATGGCAGCTGGCCCACCAACGTAACCACCGGTGAAAAACAAGACCTCCGGATCAAAGTTCCCGATCAGAGATTTCGTCTCCCAAATTCCCCGCAGCGTCCGCCACAGGTTGCCCGGCAGCCTGCCCAGCACAACGCCGTGCAGCCCGCCGGCGGAGATCGCTTCGCAGGCGAGGCCATGTCGCCTCACCAGTCCTTCTTCCATCCCGCCGCGAGCACCGACCCAGAGCACGTCAGCCCTCTCGCCGAGCGCGTCGATTACGGCCAAGGCGGGATACACGCCCCCGCCGGTTCCGCCGGCCGATATCAAGATTCGCAATGGCACCTCGGATGTCATCCTCGTTCGATTTCTTCCGCCGTGAAATGTTGAGCAGCATGCCCACCGCCGTCAATGTGGTCACCAAGCTGGATCCGCCGAAGCTGAAAAAAGGCAGCGCGTTGCCAGCGAAGGGAAGCAAGCCCAACAGCACGGACATGTTGATCATTGCCTCAATGCCAACCCAGAAGGTGATGCCGCTAGCGAGCAAGTAGCCCAATTGTCCTTCGGCCTCGAGCGCAATCCGGAACCCACGCCACAGAAAGAAAACGAACAGCGCGACGACCGCCAACGCACCGATGAGCCCCAATTCCTCCCCGACCACCGCGTAGATGCTGTCGGTGTGCGGCGCCGGCAGCAGGCCAAATTTCTCACGGCTGGCACCCAAACCACGCCCCAGGAGTCCGCCGGAATAGAACGCCTGCAGCGAGTGCTGGACATGGTAGGAAGCCTCTTTAATGTCCACCAGTCCCGATATGTAATCGGCCCAGCGTGCGCGGCCCGTTGTCGTCAGCCGGACCAGGATATAAGCGACGACGCTGCCCCCGGCGGTGATGATCAGGCTCTGGCTTAGGCGGGCGCCAGCCAGGTAGAAAAGGGTCAGGGCCACAATGGCCACGGTGAGCACCGCGCTCAAATCGGGCTGGAGCAGAATGAGCCCGCCGACGATCCCAATGATGATCATGAGAGGAATGAACCCATGCCCCCAATCGAGCAGCTTCTCCCCTTTGGATTCCATCCAGACCGCAAGGTAAATGATCAGCGCCAGCTTGGCCAGCTCGGAGGGTTGAACCGAACCGCTCAAGAAGGCACGTCTTGGACCGACGCTTGCACTTAGAATCAGCACCGCTGCCAGTGCCAGAATGGCAAAGACGATGATCGGCACTGCCAGTTTGCGCAGCCGGGCCAATGGAACCTGAGCTGCCACCACCATTGCCACCAGACCGATCCCCATATTCACAACCTGACGGCGGAAAAGCGTATCGGGCTCCCCCGTCAGTCGCCAGGAAACATCCCAGCTGGAGGAGTACACCATCACCAAGCCAAACAGGATCATGAATCCCACCGTCATCAACAACCACGGGTCGAATCCAGAATCCCGCAAACGCCTCGCCAGAGAGCGGCGTTTCAGGTCAGGGTTGGTGAGCGTTGCTTCACTCATAAATCCTTCACCAGCTCTCGAAAATGTTCTCCCCTTGCCTCAAAATCCACATACGCGTCGAAGCTGGTGCCGCCCGGCGAAAGCAAGACGACATCGCCTGATTGAGCCAGCTCCGAAGCTTGCGCCACACCCTGCTCCAAGTCATCCACCAGGCTGATGCCTGGCTTTTCAGATTCCCCCCGAGCCTCATGCATCGCTCGCACAACCGTGGAACCACATTCGCCAAATCCGATGACATGCCTGCAAGTTTCCAGAGCAGCCTGGGCCAGAGGACTCCAATCCAGCCCTTTGTCCCGTCCGCCGGCCAACAGAACGACCGGCGATCTAAATGACCGCAGTCCGGCTGCCGCCCGTTCAGGCGTAGTGGCGATGGAGTCGTTAACCCAGCGGGCGTCGCCGATCGTTCGCACCCATTCGAGCCGATGCGGCAGGCCGGAGAAACGACGCAGTGCCTCAGCCATGGCTTCCACAGGCAGGTCCATGGCGGCTGCGATGGCACACGCCGCCAAAGCGTTGAGGAGATTATGATCCCCGCGCAGCCCGATTTCTTCGGCCTGGATCACCTCTCCTCGATAGAATTCGGTAGCGAGCCGAAGCTCGCCCGCCCGGAGAAAGGCGCCCTCTCCCTCCGGGGGCTCCTCCAAACCGAAGCTAAACAGCCGGCCGCGGACGCGGTCTCTGAGTCCCCAGGCCACGGGATCACCATGCCCGAGCACAGCCGTGTCTTCCTCGTTCTGGAATTGGAGGATGCGAGCTTTGGCTTCGATATAAGCCTCCATGTTCTTGTGCCGCTCCAAATGGTTCGGCGTCAGGTTAAGGATGGCGGCGATATCCGGGCTGACCGTCATAAGCTCCAGTTGGAAGGATGAGAGCTCCAGGATTACTTCATCCCCGGCAGACATCTTGGAGAGATCTTTAAGAAGCGGGCGACCAATATTCCCGCCCACCCAGCTTATTCTTCCCGCCCGTTTTGAGATCTCCCCCACCAACGCAGTGGTGGTCGACTTTCCGGCTGAGCCGGTGATTCCAACCGTACGCGCCGGGCAGGCTTCCAAGAAAACTTGTGAATCATTGGTAACTGGAATGCCCTGGTGGCGGGCTTTCTGGGCCAGTGGAATATTCGCGGGCACGCCGCCGGAGAGGAACAACCTGTCTGTTCCCTCCAGTAACGCGTTGGGATGGCTTCCCAGCTCGTATTCAAGCGATAAGTCGGCCAGCTCCCGGCGCTCACGCGTCAGCTGATCAGCCTGTTTCAAATCACTGATCACAACTGCTGCGCCCCGCTCCGCCAGATAGCGCGCCAGTGCTTTGCCTTGCCGAGCAAGTCCAAG
>JBKHKF010000300.1:0-3788 GCA_046537745.1 Anaerolineales bacterium
ATCAAGAGCCCTTGAGGCGACTCGGTGTCGGACATGGCGGCCATGACCTGCTCGGACACAGGGATGGCCTCCGCGCCCATCAAGGCCAGGCCTTGAAGGATGGTCTCATCCTCCGCATCAACCGGCTCGGTGTGAAAGATGTATTTCGGCGCGAATTGAGCCTGCAGAAGCTCCTGCGCCCAGCGGGTTCCCTCGGCGATGAAGGCTCTTTCAGACTCCCGTGTCCGTCGCCGGGCTTGAAGCGACCGGACCCATTTGACCCGGTCGTTGGCGGTGGAGGTGATCATTCGTCGGCCGTGTCCAACGCCTCCAACGCCTCGCGAAAGGGTTTGAGCGTCTCATCGTCGAGGATGGTGATGTGTACCTTGCTCAGCGTGGAATCGCCATTGGAGCGAGCGAAGGATTGAATGGTCGAGAGGATGACCTCTGCAGCCTGGTCCACCGGGTAGCCGAAGATCCCGGTGGAAATTGCGGGCATCGCCATGCTTGCACATTTCTCCTGATGAGCTGCCTCGAGTGCAGCCTGCACGGCGGAGGAGAGCTTGTCGGCCTCCTGTCCTTCACCCCAACGGGGCCCCACAACGTGGATAACCCATCGGCATGGCAGGTCGCCGGCATCGGTCACTGTGGCCTGGTTATGGGAGAGCGTTCCATGCTCCTCTACCCAGGCGTTCGACTGCTTTTGAATGACGGGACCACCAGCCTTGGCGATGGCAGCAGCTACACCGCCGGCATGCTGAAGCTGCTCATTGGCCGCGTTGACGATCGCGTCCACTTGCTCCTGGGTGATGTCACCCTGAACCAACTGGAGCCGTAACCCGTTATCCAGTTTCCTCTCCATCACAATCTGGTTGCTCATGCGAAATGGCCTTTACCGATATCGGTCTCTTTGAATTCTAGCACCGGGTTGCATGGGAAAGAGAAACGGGACGCTTATGCGTCCCGTTGGTAAATGATCGAAGGGTAAGGAGCGGGTTATAGGCCGGCCGCGGCCACGACCTCGCTGAAAGCCTCCGGATCGCGCACGGCAATATCCGCCAGCATCTTGCGGTTCAAATTGATGTCGTTCTGGCGAAGGCCGTGGATCAGGCGGCTGTAGCTGGTGTCGTTCTGACGCGCTGCCGCATTAATTCGAGTGATCCACAAGCGGCGCAAATCCCGCTTGCGGGTCCGCCGATCGCGGTAGGCATACCAAAGGCTCTTCAGCATGGCTTCGTTGGCGCGGCGGAAAAGCTTGGAGCGGGTTCCGTAGTAGCCGGACCCTCGCTTGATGACTTTCTTGTGTCGTTTGCGGGTATTGCCCCCGCTTTTTACTCTTGGCACTTCAATCTCTCCTGCGGTTCAGAGGGCGCCAACGCCAAGGCGGCGTCCGTTCTTACACCCAATGGCCGCGCTATGGTGAAAAGGTTATCAGGAATGGGACCCGGATCGGGCGTTCGGGTTAGCCTTATGCTTGTCTAGGTATGGCGCCAGGCGCTTGATGGTCTTGCGATAGCTGGCACCTTTGACCTTGAGCATGCGGCTGAACTGGCGCTTGGCACGCTTGGATCGTCGGCGTCGCAAGTGGCTTTGACCGCCCTTGGTGCGGACCACTTTGCCGGATCCGGTCACGCGAAAGCGCTTGGCCGTCGCCTTGTGGGTCTTCAACTTATACTTTTTGTTTTTCTTACCCATAACTACTCCTTCCGAACAGTACCGCGGACGGTCCTGCGGTCCGCGGTCATTTAATTCCTCAATTGTTGCAAATCGCCTGGTGCTAATTGCTGGGGGCCAGAACCATCAGCATCGTGCGGCCTTCCATCGTCGGGGCTTGCTCGATTTCGCCGACATCGGAAAGCTCTTCCGCGATGTCCTTCATATCCTCCAGGGCGATCTCCGGATAGGTGATCTCGCGTCCCCGGAAACGAAATCGCACGCGCACTTTCTTGCCCTCCTCCAGCCAGCGTCGGGCGTCGCGAACTTTGAAGCCCTTGTGGTGGTCGGAGGTCTTCGGTCGTAAGCGGATCTCTTTGATCTCAACTTTGGTGGCCGATTTACGCGCTTCCTTTTCCTTCTTGGCCCGCTCGTACATGAATTTGCCGTAATCGAGCACTCGGCATACGGGCGGGTCTGAATTGGGCGCGACTTCCACCAGATCGAGCCCAGCCTGGCGGGCCGTTTCCATCGCTTTTTCGATATCGACGACGCCCACATTTTCACCGTCGGCGTCGATCAGTCGAACCTGACGAACGCGGATCTGGTCGTTTGTGCGAAATTCGGATGCGCTGATGTTTTTAACCTCCGGATAGCATAGGCAGGCCGCCCGTCGTCCTGAGCGGCCTCTAACGTTGGGATCATACCATGGACTCAAGCGCATCGTCAAACATTTCAGGCGTGAGCAGGTCTTGAATCAGGCGGCGCGGGCCTGCTCGATGGGTGCGGGAAACCCGAGTTTTAATGGCGCTGACGACACGCCTGAGTTCTGCCGCCGACCGGGGTTCTCATTCCCTTCGCAGCAATCTTGTTAAGTGGTAAGCCATGCGCTTACTCTGGGGGATGGTCCCTCCTTAATGGTGCACCATTGCTTTTGGGTCGGTCATCGGATCCTGCCAATCAGCGTCGGCGGCGACCGAGCACGCGCAGCATCAGCAGGAATAAATTAATGAAGTCCAAGTATAGGCGCAGGGCGCCGGTCAAACCGATGATGGACTCGACATCGCTTCTGCCAGCCATCAAGGCCTCCTCGGTCATCCCCTTGATGCGCTGGGTGTCGTAGACTGTGAGCCCCAGGAAGAGGACGATGCCGACATAGGTGGTGATCCAGTACAGCGCGGAGCTGGCGAAGAATATATTGACCACCGAGGCGAGTATGAAACCAATTAAGCCCATGGTCAGATAGCCACCCCAGCGGCTGAGGTCCATCTTGGTGGTGTAGCCGATGACGCTCATGAGTGCGAACAATCCAGCGGCCACCCAGAAGGCATACGAGATGCTGGTCAACGTGTAGACGAGAAAGAGAACGGACAGGGTGGCGCCGTTGACGGCCGCGTAGAGCAAGAAAAGTGTGAGCGCCGCTCCGGATGACAGACGGCGGAGCGCGGCGCCCGCCCCGATGACCAGCAGGAGTTCGCCGATGAGCAGGCCGTAAAAGAGCACGGGTGTTGAAGCGATGACAAAGACCAGCGAGGTGTTGACGACCGTGGCGGCGACGACCGCGGTCAGGCTGAGCCCAATGGCCATCCACAAATAGACCCGGCGCAGCACGGCCCGAAAGGTTTGGTCGATGATCGTGGGTGATACGGGGGCGAGGATCGCCCCTTCTAGCTGAGCAGTCATGGCCTTCCGCCTCCTGGCCGGCTGCCGCTGCAGCCTGGCCCTGGTGGGGGTGGCTCCGGCAGCAGCGCCGGAAGAGGTTCCCCCTGGTTAAAGTGGCTGCAGTATACACAGGGAGCCGAGCGGCGCAACTGTCCCAGGGTCACATGTGGTTCCTCGCCCGCCTCGATCAGGCGGCCTTGGCCTGTGGGACCGGTGCGGGCAACTGCAGTTCTTGATAGCGTTGGCGGCGCGCCCGGGCTTTACGTCCGACGACGGCCACGCCGGGTCGCCTGCTCTGGGCCAACAGCGGCGCGCCGATGTCTGCCCCCGCCGGCGGCAGCACGCCGGGCGGTCCCCAATAGCCGGCGCCGCCCAACAGCCAGGTTTCGATGGTGGGACGGCCGACTCCCAGGGGCATCAGCACCGTTTCGACAGCCCGTAGCAGCAGATCGACGTAGGTCTCACGATCGTACGCGATTGCCTCTTCCACCAGA
>JBKHKF010000301.1:0-3787 GCA_046537745.1 Anaerolineales bacterium
CCACTTTTTCCAGCGCCCGGTCGTGCTCCAGGCGAGCCGCAGACTTGCTGCTGTTCTTCATGGCGTTCTGATAAGCCTGGTCCGCCGCAACCTTGGCAGGGATGTCCTCTGTAATCACCTTAAGGATGCGATCTTCGTCTTCCCAGTCGATGTTTCCAAAGCGGTCGTTGAATGCCTTTATGATGTTGCTCAGCGCGTCGAGTTCAGGTTCGGGCTTACGACCACCCCCGCTTGTGGGAAGGGGGGCGATTTCAGAATCCTCGTCTGGCAGCGTAAGTTTCATTGTTTCCTGTTTTTCTGCTCGATAGCTTTCCATGTCAATGGACTCGAGGATGCCTTTTGACAAGTCCTCTTCCACGGGAGCGGGCAACTTCGGGGTTAAAAAATCAAGAAATATTGACAGTTTCTCCCACTCGGCATTCGTGTACGGCAAAACAGAAGCCAGGAACTGATATGTCCGGCCAAATGCCTTGGCTTTGCCCTTAAAATCCACCTGTTCATCTTCAACCAGTTCCTCATTATACACCCCGACACAGGCATCGAGTATCGGATCCAGCTTGTCGCGGTCCTCGCCGCCGAGAAAAAGGCTGACCAGTTGATCAATCTGCTCGTCGCTGTAGACCTGATAGCCATCCAAGGTTGCCTTAAGGTCATGCAGCTTGTTCGGATCAGTCTCTTCGCTGAGCACTGTCGTGCGGTAGTAATCGGAAAAGGCCCTGGTGATCGTGTCCGCGTCATTCATGAAGTCCAGCACAAAGGTATCGGTCTTTTGCGGGTGCGCCCGGTTCAGGCGCGACAGCGTCTGCACCGCCTTGATCCCGGAGAGCACCTTGTCCACATACATTGTGTGCAAAAGCGGCTCGTCGTAGCCGGTCTGGAACTTGTCGGCCACGATCAGGAAACGGTACGGGTCTTTGCCTGAAATCCCTTTTACTTCCGCCGCCTTAAAATACGCCTCGATCTTGCTGCTCGGAAAGCCATTCAAAGAGGCCTCGGTGATCTTCTTCCCATCCTGCTCAAAGTCGGAAAAAGCCACGATGGCGAGGTACGGACTTTTCCGCTCCCTGAGGTACGTCGAGACGGCCTCAAAGTACTGGATCGCCCGTTTTATGCTGCTGCAGATGATCATGGCCCGCGCCCGGCCCCCGATCTTTCGCCGTGCAATCACCTGCTCATGGAAGTGGTCGACCATGATCTCTGCCTTGGTCCGGATGGCGTGATCGTGCGACTCAACATACCGACGCAGTTTTTTGCCAGCCTTCTTTGTGTCGAACTCCGGGTCGTCCACGATGGTCTTGGCCAAGCGATACCAGCTGTTTACCGGCGTGTAGTGCTCCAGCACATCCAAAATAAAACCTTCCTGGATCGCCTGCTTCATGGTGTAGCTGTGAAACGGCCGGTGCGGTATCTTGCCGTCCACCGGCTTGCCCGGGATGCCGAAAATCTCCAAGGTTTTGTTCTTGGGCGTGGCTGTGAAGGCGAAGTAGCTGGCATTGGTCAGCATCTTCCGTGACTCCATGATCTGGTTGATCATGTCCTCCAGCGTTTCTTCTTCAGATGGTGCGGCCTTGTACTCGGCCTGTTCCTCTGCTGCCATGAACCACTCATCGTTATGATCCGGCTCGGTTTTGGATTCTTTCCGGTCGGCCAGCGCCATGTGCATCTTCGCCGAAGTCTTGCCGCCCTGGCTGGAATGAGCCTCGTCGATAATGATGGCAAATCGCTTCCCGCGATGCTCATCGCCGATCTCGTCCAAAATAAACGGAAATGTCTGCACCGTGGAGATGATGATTTTCTTACCGGCTTTGAGAAAAGCGCTGAGCTGCTGCGTCTTGCTGCTGGAATCGCCGGTTACCGCTCCGACCAACGAAGACACCTGGGCAAACTGGCGGATCGTGTTGCGGATCTGTTTGTCCAGCACCCGACGATCGGTAATGACCACCACCGAATCGAAAATCGGCGTGTCGCCGTCTTTCAATCCGATCAACTGGTGGGCCAGCCATGCGATTGAGTTGCTTTTGCCGCTGCCCGCAGAGTGTTGAATGAGGTATTTCTTGCCCGCGCCCTCGGCCTCGGCGTCGGCCAGGAGCTTTCGCATCACGTCGAGCTGGTGATAGCGGGGAAATATCTGCTTGGGGGGCTTCTTTCGGCCGCGCTCGTCTTTCTCCTCGACCACCTCGGCGTAGTTTTCCAGGATGTCGGTCAGCCCGGGCTTGGTGAGAATCCGCTTCCAGAGGTAGTCCGTCTTCAGTCCAATCGGATTCGGCGGGTTTCCGGCCCCATTGTCCCATCCCTGGTTAAAAGGAAGAAACCACGAGTCCTTACCCTTGAGATGCGTGCACATCCGCACCTCATGGTCATCCACGGCAAAATGCACCATGCAGCGGCCAAACTTAAACAGCGGCTCGTTCGGGCTTCGGTCCCGCTTGTATTGCCGCACGGCGTCATCGACCGTCTGCTTGGTCAGCGAGTTCTTCAATTCGAAAGTGGCCACCGGCAGGCCGTTGATAAACAGCCCCAGGTCAAGGGCAAGCTGCATCTCGTCCTGGCTGTAGCGGAGCTGCCGGATCACGCTGAAGATGTTCGCCGCGTGCAGCTCCGCCGCCCTGATGTTACCCGGCGTCGGCGTGCCGTAGAACAGCTCCGGGCTGACCGGGCCGTGCTTAACGCCCTTGCGCAGGACATCGATCACGCCGCGTTTGGCAATCTCCGCATCCAGGCGATGGAGAAACTGCGTCCGCTTCGGGCAGTCCTGGTCCAGGGCCAGGGCTTCGGCCGTCTCCGGCTGGGTGGCCTCTAAAAACATCCGCAGCCTGGTCAGGTCGACCACATGCTCGCGGCTGTAGTCGTCGTTTGTGCCCTGAACATAGCCCGCTTCGTCCACGAGGGATTCGACAATCAGCGTTTCCAGGCCTTTTTCAGATGTATCCGTTGGGCTCATTTACCCCTCTCCATCAAACAACCATCAATTAAAACAAATGGCGAGTGCCACTATATATTGTGATAAACGGCGCCTTTATGATCACATACAGTATTGGCTCCCATGCGCCATCAATTACCCGTCAATTACCCGTCATGGTCCTTGCATTTGCTCATGATGACAAGATTATGCGCCCAGGCGATTTCTCCAACCAGTGGTTGGAGTCTTTCCTTGTCACGGTACTCTGTATAGAACTGGCGCATGTACCAGAGGTTTTGAACTGAAAAACCGCTCATACCGGGAAATTCCTGCCGCAGATCGGCGGATAACCGCTTTACCACAGACTTGCCCCAGCCCTCGGTCTCCTGGCGCTCTGCGATCATCCGTCCGATGTCCCAGTACAAACCCACCAGCTCCTTGTTGACCGCCTTGAGGGCTTCATACTGGGCGGAACGGATGCGCTCCTTGATTTCGGTCAGCAGGCGCGGATAATCCTCCTGTTTGCCGAGACTGTTTTCGTCAGGGGTATCAGTCGGGTCCATTGACGCGCTCCTCATCATCAATCACGACATCAGCGATGTCTTCTTCCAGTGGTTCAAGCGATTCAACCGTCTCTTCCAGGTCTTCACTGCCCGGCGGCGGGGCCAGATGTCGCACATCCACCTTCCCGGTGACCACGTCTGATATTAGGCGGGTGCGGTATTCGCGGATGAGGTCGATTTCTCTTTGAGTTCGGACCATAGCATCGTCTAATAAACCGCAGCGATCAGCAATGTATTCGAGAATTGTTGCTTGCTTGGCTTTCGGAGGAAGGGGTACGGGCAATCGACCATACCGCGTTGGATTCAGATTCGCTTGGTGTAGACT
>JBKHKF010000302.1:0-3775 GCA_046537745.1 Anaerolineales bacterium
CTTACGTTCCTGAAAGCGCGTAACCACGGGTAGCAGCGATAGCCCGTCAATTCCAAGACTGGCTTCCACCTGATCGGGATCCTCCACGCGCTCGCCCATCATTTGATAGCCGCCGCATATGCCGACCACCCAGCCTCCCTGCTCATGGTGAGCCAGCACCCGTTCCACCAACCCCTGGCGGTGCATCCACTCGAAATCGGCGACGGTGCTCTTGGTCCCCGGCAGGATGACCACATCCGGTTGGCCGAAATCGCTGGCCGAGGTCAGGTAACGAATGCTGACATCCGGTTCATTCGACAACGGCTGGAAGTCGGTGGCGTTGGAGATGTGGGGCAGTCGAATCACTGCAATCTCCAGCGGCCCTTTCCCGCTCCGCCCGCCTGCATCCAGCACCACCGCGTCTTCTTCATCCACCGGCAATCCGAAGACATAGGGCAGCACCCCCAGAACCGGAACGCCCGTCTGCTCTTCCAGAAATTCAAACCCGGTGTCCAACAAACTGGCGTCCCCTCTGAATTTATTGATAAGGAAGGCTTTAATCCGCTCGCGATCCTGCGGCGGCAGCAACTGCCATGTGCCGACGAGTGAGGCGAAGACCCCGCCGCGCTCGATATCTCCCACGAGGATAACGCTGGCCCCGGCATAGGCCGCCATCTTCATGTTGACGATATCCCGGTCCATCAGATTGATCTCAGCCGGTGAGCCCGCGCCCTCCAGCACGATCAAATCGTATTGCGACCGCAGACGATCGTAGGCCTCGGTCACGGCCGGCCAGGCCAGGCTCTGATAGTCATGATATTCCTGCACATCCATGGCCTTGACCGGCTGACCGAGTCGGACCACCTGAGCCCGGGTATCCGCGTCGGGCTTCAACAGGATCGGGTTCATGTCAACGTGCGGCTCCACCCCGGCCGCCTGTGCCTGAAACACCTGGGCGCGCCCCATCTCGCCCCCCTCAGCCGTGACAAAAGAGTTGTTTGACATGTTTTGGGCTTTGAAGGGTGCGACTTGATAGCCGGCCCGTGCATAGAGCCGGCACAGGGCAGCGGCGACCACCGATTTCCCCGCATGGGAGGCTGTACCCTGGATCATGACCGCTTTGGCTGACATCGCCTCTCCTAACCCGACAACACCAGGGGCGTGCCGTGCAGCGGGTGGTCCATCACGTGGATCTTGATGCCGTAAGCGGCTGCCAGGACTTTGGGGGTCAGCACCTCGCGGGGCAGGCCCAACTTCTTGATGGTCCCGTCCGACAGCAAGGCCACTCGGTCGGCGAAGCGTGCCACCAGATTCAAATCATGAAGTGCGATCAGAACAGCGATACCCTGCTCTTCCGCCAGGGTTCGGATGATGGAAAGTGTGTCATCCTGATGCCGAAGGTCCAGATGAGCTGTAGGCTCATCCAGCAGGAGTACATCGGGCGATTGGGCCAGAGCCCTGGCCACCATGACCCGCTGCCGCTCGCCGCCGGACAGCTCGCCCATCGGCCGCTCGGCAAGGTGCTCGGTGCAGGTGCGGTACAAAGCCTGCTCGGCCAGCTCGATATCTTGTTCACTTTCCCGTTCGAGCCATCCCAGATAGGGTGTGCGGCCCATCAACACCACCTGCCGCGCGGTGAAGCCGGGCGGCACCCTGGTGGCTTGCGGCACCACGCCGATTCGCTGCGCTCGCCAATCAGGTGTCTGGCTAACAATATCCTGGCCATCCACCCAAACCTGACCCTGAAGTATCGGAAGGATGCCGCTGGCCGTCTTGATCAGCGTGGACTTGCCGACACCGTTTGGCCCGACAACCGCCAACACTTCTCCCGGCTCAAGCGCCAGATTTAAATCTTCCAGCACCAGCCGATCCGGGTAGCCCACGGCGGCAGCCCGCATTTCCAGCACAGGGCTCACCAGAACACCTCCCGCTTGGCCCGACGCAGAAGCCACAAGAAGAAGGGCGCACCAACGACGGAGGTGATCACGCCCACCGGCAGCGTTCGCGGCGACATCAAGGTGCGCGCCAGCACATCGGCAGCCAGCAGCACAGCCCCGCCGCCAAGGATCGAAAGCGGGATCAGCCGGCGGTAGTCATAACCCCAGAGGATGCGGACCAGATGAGGCACGATCAGTCCGACGAAGGCGATGATGCCGGAGAAGGCAACAGCCGTGGCCGCCACCAGCGAGGCGGCGATCACGATCACCAACTTGAACTTCTCGACATCCAGCCCCAACTGAAGCGCCTCCTCGTCACCAAACTGCAGCACGTTCAGCGGCCGGCCGAGCACCACCAGCGAGATCAAACCAATCCCGAGATATGGAAGGGACACCAGCACCGGTCCCCAACCTCCCAGCGCGAAGCCGCCGAGCAGCCAGGAGACCGCTCGGTGCAGCTCATCGGTGGAGAGCAGCATCAGCAGGCTGGTGATGGAGGAGGCGAAGGTGCCGACGGCCACGCCGGCCAACAGCAGGGTTGTCACCGGGGTCGACCGGCCGACCCGGGCGATGGAGTACACCACGGCCACCGTCAACACGGCGCCGATGAAAGCCGCCAGCGGAATCGCCGCCATACCCAGCATGGTGTCCGGCCAGTTGGCCGTCATGGCCAGCACCGCGCCCAGCCCCGCGCCGGAAGCGACTCCAATGATGTAGGGATCGGCCAGCGGATTGCGGAACAGGCCTTGATAGGCTGCCCCACTGCCGCCCAGCGCCATACCGGCCAGCGCGATCAAAACTGTGTTGGGCAGGCGGATGTCGTACAGGATGGTAGCGTAGGCAGCCGGCCAATCCGCCACAACCTCCGCAAAGGGGATCTTGGCGATCACCAACTTAAGGACCATTAGCGGTGGGATCGTGACCGATCCCACCGCGCCGCTGATGACCAGCATCAGCAGCAGAGCGCCCGTGGTCCAGAGCCAGGGGGCGATAGGTCCCGCCTCCCTGGCCTTGGTTCCCGTCAGGCTTCTTGGTCCAGAAGCAGTCGCGCTCACTCGCTGAACAGCTCCGGATGGAGGATTTGGGCCATGGTCTCCAGCCCCTCCACCAGCCTGGGTCCCGGCAGGTCGAGCAGGTCGGTATCCATGCCATAGACCTGGTCGTTCTGGACAGCGCTGATACCGCCCCAGCCCGCTCGTTCCTTCAATGATTCGACGGTGGTGGGGACGAAGGGACCGTCCGCAAACACGATCACCGAAGGATCTCGCACCACGATCTCCTCCAGGTTAACCTGACCCCAACCTTCGATGTCGGAGAAAACATTCTCGCCGCCGGCCAGATCGATGGCAAGGTCCTGGAAGGTGCCGCTGCCGGTGGTCCAGGGGCTGGTGGGATCCGTTCCGTCCACCTCATAGAAGACCGAGACCGGTTCCACATCTTCCATCTTGCCGACGATGTCATCAAATCGAGCCTGCATGTCGGCCACCAACGCTTCCGCTTCCTCTTCGTGACCGGTGAGCTGGCCCGCCGTGCGCAGATTTTCGAAAAGGCCTTCAAAATCGGTCGGGTTGCCCAGCACGTACACGTTCAAGCCTACGGATTCGAGCGTCTCGACGTGCTCAGGCGGGGTGATGCCAGCAGCCAGCACCAGATCGGGCTCAAGCTCCACGATAGCTTCCGTGTTCAATTCGTCGTAGGTGCTGCCGATGCTGGGGATCTCAAGAGCCTCCTCCGGATAGTCGGAGAAATCGTCGCGGCCTACGATCTTATCGCCGGCACCGATGGCGAAGAGGATCTCGGTGTTGGAGGGGGACATGGAAACGATCCGCTCGGGGATCGACTCCAGTTCAACTTCACGG
>JBKHKF010000303.1:0-3751 GCA_046537745.1 Anaerolineales bacterium
GGTCCGATGAGATTGGAGATTTGGCCGAGGCCTTTGATGTCATGACCGCGCGCCTATCCGAGCGGACGGAAGCCGCCGAGAAACTTTACCAGGAGACCGTCGAGCGGAACCGCCAGCTCGCTGAAATGTACGATCGGCTGCAGGCGGCGCAGCAGCAGCTGGTTCAGTCGGAGAAGTTGGCAGCCGTGGGGCAGCTGGCTGCTGGCATCGTCCACGATGTGAAGAACCCGCTGGGGGTTATCAAGGGCATGGCCGAGGAGCTCATGCTGGAAACCGAGGACGATCCGGCATTGGTCCAGATGCTGAAGGTTGTTCGGGACAATGCGGATCGGGCCAACCTGATTGTGACCGACCTGCTGAAGTTCGCTCGCCAATCTACTCCCTCCATGCACGAACGTGATTTGCGCGAGACCATTGAGGGCTGTTTACGGCTCACTGATTACCTCATCCGCAAGGGAAAGGCGGAAGTTCAAAGCGATGTCCCGGATCGCCCGGTTTGGGTTACCTATGACGCGCAACAGATCGAACAGGTGATCATCAATTTGATCCAGAACGCGATCCAGGCGATGCCGGAGGGCGGGAAACTCGCGATCCGTCTGACGGAAAACAAAAGCGAAGCAGTGCTGGAGATCGAGGACAGCGGCGAGGGCATTGCCCAGGAGCATCTCTCCAGGATTTTTGAACCCTTCTTTACCACGAAGCCCGAGGGCAAGGGCACCGGCATGGGGCTGGCCGTCAGCTACGGCATCATCAGCCGTCATGGCGGGCAAATTGACGTTGAAAGCGAACCAGGGGAGGGAAGCACCTTCACGATTCGGCTGCCCAAAGAGCCGAGCGAAAACCGTGAGCCTAGAGAGGTCGTGGCGTGAGCCCCGGGCGCGTGCTTGTGGTCGATGATGAGCCCGATTACCGGAGTTTGATGCGCGCTCATCTCGAGCGCAGGGAATACCAGGTCGCCACCGCCGGCAACGGCCGGGAAGCCCTTCAAGTGCTTAATGAGGAGGGGCCTTTTCACGTTTTGGTGGCCGACCTGATGATGCCCAAGATGGACGGCCTTGAGCTGCTTCGCCGGGCGAAGGAAGTAGACCCGGATATCGAAGTGATCGTCATCAGCGGTGTCGGCACCCTGGAATCGGCCATCTCCTCCATGCGCATGGGCGGCGCCTACGACTATTTGCCCAAGCCGCTGGACGCGATTTCCGATCTTTCGCTCGCCGTGGGGCGGGCCGCCGAACACAGGCGTTTCAAGGTCGAGCGAGCCGAGCTCCAGGCACAGGTCGCGGCCGAGCGTGAGCGGCTCCAGACCGTGATCGAGAACACCAGCGACGCGCTGATTTCGGCGGAAGCCGACGACTTGATCGCGGTGGCCAATCCGGCTGCGGTTAAGCTATTTGAAGGCGAGAGTCTGGTGGACAGCCCCGCCCTTCGGGTGCTGCCAGGGCCGGTGAGCACACTGCTGGAAAACTGGCTCCATTTCCGTCCCGGACTTCCCACCATAACCGAGCTGCGATGGCCAGAGGGGCAGGTGCATATGGTCAGCCTGACTCCGGTAGGAGCCGATCGCGTGCATCCCGGTTGGGTGATGATCCTGCGGGATGTGACCAGGATCCGGGAGCTGCAGCGTATGAGAATGCAGCTGCTGGCACAGGCCGCGGACGGTTTGCGCAGCCCTTTGGCCCAGGCTTTTGAAACCTTGCTGGAGCTGAATGAGCTGCCTGAGGAAGGGGATGAGCGATTCACCAGCGCGGTTCAGCGGGGGATGGACAGCCTCGGACAGATTCGCAGCTGGACCGAGGAAGTACTGATGCTGGTGGCCATCGAAGCCGGGCACGCCAGGCTCGGCGAACCCCGGCCGCTGGCGAACCTGGTGTCCGAGTTGGAGACCAACCTGGATGAGGAAGTCTTTCAGGGCAAGGAGCTCCAATTGGAGCTCGAGCTCGAGGTGGAAGATGGTCCAGAGCTGGCAGAATCGGCTGCCAGGAGATTGCTTCATCATTTGATCCGCCAAGCCGCCTGGCGCTCCGAGGTGGGCGGTCAGCTCCGGGTGGAACTGGAGCAAGAGGACGGGCAGACGTGGCTCAAGGTCCATGATCGAGGTCCCGCCATGATGAATGGATCGGCACCGGCGCTGCTTGATGATTTCGTCGGGGAGGCCGGTCAGGAGCTTGAGGGCATCGCGCTCAGCCTGGCGATGATCAAGACAACAGTAGATGCGCTTAAAGGTCAACTGTGGATGTGGAGTGCTGAGGGCGGAGGCAACACCATGGCCGTTTCATTTCCACGCGCCACGGTTAAGGTGCAATCCGGGCGCATGGAGGAGACAGCATGACCGAGGGTTCGTGGCAGGGCGGTCAAGCGGCCGGTCTGGCCAAAGAGGAGAAGCAGAAGGAGCGGCGTCGCCGCGGCCTGTTGCTGTGGCTGCTGCTTGCCTTTTTCTCCATCTGCCTGCTGTTCGCCTGCGGACAACTGGCCAATCTCTCCTTCCTGCCCGATGACCCGGATGTTGAAATCGCCTCCAATATGAAAGCTGATTATGGCGCCTGGAGTCACACAACCTTTGGTCAGATCAACCCCTCGATTCTGTTGGACATTATTGAGGATCTCAAACTCTCCGGCTCCTTCACTCCGCAATTGGCCGACGACTGTTTGATCCCCGGCACCTGTGGCGGTGGAGGGCCCACGCCGACAGCCAGCGACACCGGCACGCCGGAAGGGCCGACCGCGACACCGACCGAGACGGCTACTCCAACAGCCACATTTACACCAAGTCCAACTTTCACGCCAACCCACACCGGCACCACGCCGCCGACGGCCACCAACACGCCGACACCCACACCGCTGGTGTACCCGGTGAAATTCGCCGATCCGGATAAGCTGGATCCGACCCTGGACCAGACCGTTCTGTTCGAGATTTATGTCATCAACTACGGCAGCGAGCCGCCGGCCGAGCTGGAAACGGTGTGCGACTTCCTGCCGGACGGATTTAGCTTCTCAGGCAGCGCCGATCGGGGCGGGATTGCTGGTAGCTGCCATGATGGAGAGAAGATCTCGAGCGCTGTTGTCTGGAATCCGAATGTTCTCATTCCGCAGGGGGGCTTCGAAAAGTTCACGTTCAAGGCAACGACCAATTTCCCCGAGGCAGGGAAGATCTACGAGAACACAGTACGCACTTTCGGCGGCAACTTCGAGACCGCCACTAACTGGACCCGGCTGCGGGCCTATACGCCGACGCCGCAGGCGACAGCCGTTGATGATAATTACACTACTAACGAAGATGTGACGCTTGAGGAATTGGCGCCTGGTGTGTTGGACAATGATGGAAATTACGACTCAGCCGGCGTCATCGCCACCCCGGAGTTCGGCCTGCTCAGCCTTGCTTCGAATGGCGGCTTCAGCTACGCGCCAACCCCCGACTGGAACGGCAATGATTCATTCATTTATGAAGCCTGCCCCAGCGGCGGCGTCTGCGACAACGCCAACGTCAGTATCGGGGTTACGCCGGTGGAGGATGCACCGATCGTCGAGGACGACGCGTACAGCGTGGATGAGGACGGCTTCCTGTCCGTGGACGCTGCCAACGGTGTGCTCGTTAACGATGAAGATCCCGACGCGGACGACACGACGCTGTGGGCGTTCAAGACCAGCGATCCGCCGGGCGCTGGTCATGAAATAACCGGCTTCCAAGAAGATGGCTCGTTTAACTACCAGCCACCGGAGGATTTCTTCGGCGAGGTCACATTCGGTTATAAGG
>JBKHKF010000304.1:0-3727 GCA_046537745.1 Anaerolineales bacterium
GGCTTACTATCAGGCGCGGCCCACACTTGGCATTCCAAGGCCGGATCAAAACTCAGCCTCGGCCAAGGCGCGAGCCATCGATTTGGATGGGTACTTCGGTTTGCATCCAGCGTTGGCGCCATTGCATGAAGCCTGGTTGCAGCAGCATCTGGCGCTCATCCATGCCTGCGGCGCCCCCGATGAATCCCGCAGCCATTTCCGTGCGATGGAGTTGATGGAACGCGGTGTAAGCGATGAGAAGGGGCCGGCCTCCGGCTGGATCGGCCGCCACCTGGCAACGCTGAACACGGGCAACGTCTCGCCGCTGCGAGCTGTTGGTTTGGGCGAACATGTGCCGCTGAGCCTGCGGGGGACCGTGCCGGTAACGGCCCTGCGGTCCATCGCCGATTTTCACCTGGGAGGCGACATGGAGGCGGCGGCTCGGATGCAGCAGATGATCGGCCGCATGTACCAAACCGAGGATGAGATCGGCGCGGTGGGGCAGGAGACTCTGGCCATCATTGATACTTTGCAGCAATTGGATCCGGCCGGGTATCGAGCCAGCGGCAGCCGCCAATATCCTGAATCCGCCTTTGGCCAGGCGCTGCGGCAGGTGGCGATCCTTGTTAAGGCTGAAGTGGGCCTTGAGGTGGCGGCGGTGGACGTCGGGGGCTGGGACACTCATTTCGGGCAGGGCGGAAGTGAGGGTTTGATGGCGAATCTGCTGGCCGATCTGGCGGCAGGGCTGGCCGCACTGCACGCGGACCTGGTGGACCATCTGCAGAATCTCACGGTGGTGGTGATGTCGGAGTTCGGGCGCAGGGTGGCTGAAAACGCCAGCCTGGGAACGGACCATGGGCATGGGGGTGCGATGCTGTTGATGGGAGGCGGGTTGCGCGGCGGCAAGGTCTACGGCCAATGGCCGGGCCTGGAACAGGGCCAGCTCTTCGGGCCTGGCGATCTGGCGGTGACCACGGACTATCGCGACGTGCTGGCCGAACTGTGCCGGTCTAGATTGAATAACGATGCTCTCGAGGATATCTTTCCGAATTACCAAGCAAACCCGATCAGCCTGGCCATCCCCACGTCGGACTGAGGAATTTGACTCGGCCAGGAAATAAAGCCGAGCCTCTTTGGATAGGTAAATAGTCCTCGCCGTGGGTCTCCCAACTCACCATCCGAAACCGCTATAATATCTCTCGAGAGCACCGGAGCGCCTCCTTCTCCGCAAGAGAAGAGCGGCGCCTTCACTTATTTACAGAAACCTCTCATTTCATGGCGGCCAAGCTAGTCAAACCAGAGGCCATTCGATAAAATAGCCTTTGGTACCAACGTCGCCATCACTTCGAGTTAGTGGAAGCCTGATAGGATGCCGCTCAAACAGGGCGCAACGCTTCGGCATCGGTATCGAATTGAAGAAATCCTGGGTCAAGGTGGCATGGGGGCAGTCTATCGCGCCGAGGATATCAATCTCGGTGTCGAAGTGGCTGTCAAAGAAAACCTTTTCACGACCCAGGATTACGCTCGCCAGTTTCGGCGCGAGGCCACCATTCTTGCCAGCCTGCGTCATCCCAATCTCCCCCGTGTTACAGATCACTTCGTCATTGAGGACGAGGGCCAATACCTCGTCATGGATTACATTGAAGGAGAGGACCTGCGGGAGATCCTGGAAAGGGAAGGTCCGCTGCCCGAAGCCAAGGTGCTTCCCTGGTTTCTGGAAATCTGTGACGCGCTAGCATATCTTCATTCCCGAACCCCCCCCATCGTCCATAGGGATATCAAGCCCGGCAATATCAAGATTAACCCGGATGGCAAGGCGCTGTTGGTGGATTTCGGCCTGGCGAAGGTGTATGAGGAAGGCGGCGAAACCACCACCGGAGCCAAGGCTATGACCCCCGGCTTTTCGCCGCCAGAGCAGTATGGGTCTGGCCGGACGGACACCCGGACCGATATTTATTCTTTGGCGGCCACCCTGTACACGGCTTTGACTGCGACCATTCCAGAGGATTCCCTGGAACGGGCAATGGGACGCGCCAACTTGACCGGTATCCGTCAGCGCAGCCCTTCGGTTGGCGTGGCCTTGGCCAACGCTGTCGAGCAAGGGTTGGCATTGGATCCGGAAAAGCGTTATCAGTCGATGCGGGAGCTGGCTGACGCGCTGGCTTCCTCTTCATCCTCGAGTCGCCCCAGACGTCAGAGTGAGCTGCCTTATCTTCAGCAAACGCAGTCACAGGCGGCCCGCACCGTCGTCGCCAGCCCAATGACGCGGATTGCTGAGCCGCCCGAGAAACGACGGCGGTGGCCCATCTACGCAGTGCTCGCTGTGGCGGCTGTGGCCATCCTGGCCGGTGCGCTCTTCGCACTGCCGGGTGAGGGCCTGGGCGGGTTGTTTGGCGGGGGCGTCGATCGGCCAACAAACTCGGTCAGCCCCGAACCCGAGGCTACGGAGATCAGCGCCGTCAACACCACCGCGACGACCGATCCCGAGCTGACCTCCCAGGATCCATCGACCAATCAGCCCGAGCCAACTGACCCGGCCAGCGGACAACCCACACCGACACCTCAGGGCGGCGGTGTTGGCCAAATCGCTTTCGCTTCCAACCGGGACGGACTGCCACAGATTTATCTGATGAACGTCGATGGCACAGACATTAGCCCCTTGACGCAGATGGCCGACGGCGCCTGCCAGCCCGCCTGGTCCCCCGATGGATCCAAGATTGCATTCACCTCACCCTGCCGCACCAGCCAGAATCAATATCCCGGCGCCAGTGTGTGGGTAATCAACAGCGACGGATCAGGTCTGAAACCGCTGTCCAGCGCGCCGGGTGGCGATTTCGATCCCGATTGGTCTCCGGATGGGGACCGCATTGCCTTCTCATCGCTGGAGAACGGTTGGCCGCAGGTCTTCGTGATGCAGGCGGATGGCAGCGGGCGCACACTGTTGAGCCAGGGCTCCGGCCATGAGAGCGATCCGAGCTGGTCTCCCAGCGGCGATCAATTGATCTTCATTTCTACTCGCTCCGGGGTGGCCGAGGTATGGGTGATGACAGCCGATGGAAGTGACGCTAAGCGATTTTCCCGCAGCGCTGGCCGAGATAATCACAGGCCCGGATGGTCGCCGGATGGGACACTTGTCACCTTCGATCAGGAAATTAGTGGGGTGCGTCGGCTGGTGGTGTTGCAGTATAAAGAGGGAGGATCGCCAGAGGTTCGTATTTGCCCCGAAGGACCGCTCTCTGAACAGCCGATGGCTGAACCGGATTGGTCGCCTGACGGGCGTTGGCTTGTCTTTGAAACTTGGCCGGATGGCGCCGATCACAACATCGCCATTCTCACCAAAAGCTGTGCCAACTACGCTGAATTGACCGAGGAGGATGCCCTCGATTTCGACGCAGCCTGGCGCCCATAATTAAACATCACACTTACATCGAAAGGGTTCTCCATGTCGGCAGAGATCATTGACGGAAAGGCCATCTCCGCACAAATCCGGGAAGAAATAAAAGCAAAGGTCGAAGACCGGCTCGCGGCGGGAAAGCCACGTCCCGGACTGGCGACAGTGCTGGTTGGTGACGATCCAGCCTCGCACAGTTATGTGCGTGCTAAGCGCAAGAGCTGCGAGCAGGTTGGAATCGAATCCTTCCATCATGAGCTTCCGGCGGATACCTCCCAGGAAGAAATCATCAAGCTCATTGAAAATTTGAATACCGACGACCGGGTACACGGTATCCTGGTACAGCTTCCCCTACCG
>JBKHKF010000305.1:0-3717 GCA_046537745.1 Anaerolineales bacterium
CACTGTGCACTGTGCTCTGGGCTCTGGGCTCACCTCCTGGAGCAGACAGCATCAGCAAAGCAGCCTTCAGCTAATAACCTACTGTTCATGCGGCATCGCCAAATAGGCATCCCAAACCTGGAGCGCCGGCTTGGGGCAGCCCTCGCTGGTCTCCAATCCCGTGTATACCCAAAACCGGGCCAGGTCCCGCAGGAAAAAGGGGATCTCCTTCATCAATTCCTCAAAATCAATCGCGGCCCAGTTGATGACGAAGACAAAATCGTGTTGGGTCGCATGCCGCAGCATCGATGTCATGTAGTTGGTCTGGTGCTGGATCTCAAAAGGAAAATGCTGAAAGAACGCGGTGAACTCCTCGCTGGGCATTCCGGATTCGGTGATTGCGATGGGCAATCCGTATGAGCTCGCAAGGTTGAAATAATCGGAGGGCAGGGTTCCATCGCCGCCGAAAGTATAGCTGTAGGGATAGAGGCTCAGCCCAAGCAGATCGTTGAACTCAACCAGCTCGGCCACCGCGGCCTGATGCTGTTCCGCCGGGGCGCTGTCGTTGACATCGCCCTTCATATCAGGGTAGGTGAAGGAGGCAAAGATGGGCAAATCGGGGTGCTCCTCCTTGAGCGCCAGGTACACATGCTCATGCAGCTCGCGGTACTGCCGCCACAGCGCTTCGTCCGCGTTTATGGTCAGGTTAACCTCAATGCCGAAGGCGAAGTAATCGGGGTTGAAAAAAGCGGCGGCGCGGCGGGCGTAATTCAAATAGGCTTCCTGCACCTCTGGATCATTCAGCGACCGATCCTTCCACGCGCCGGGCAGATTTTGGTTATCGCTGCTGCCGCGGTATTTGGCCAGGCTGTCGCGATCCATGTTTAGCGGCGTGATGGCCACAAAAAGCCTGTGACCCTCCGGTACGGACTCAAGGTTGTAGCTCCAATCGTTCTGCACGTGGTCGGAGAAGGTTTCTCCGGCCAGCGCCTCGGGCCAGGGGACGCCGCTGTCCAGGTGGATCAGCGTCATATCGGCGTGGTTGCCCAGGAAGGTGTTCAGGCGCTGCATGGCTTGCTCGGTGGCTGCCGGCGGCCAACGGGAGAATCCCATGTGGAAGGGGCGGCTGTTCGACGCCACAGCGAATTCGGGATCATCAAAATTGCACACGGACGGGGATTCGGCGGCTGTCGGGGTTGGCGCCTCTTGGCCACAAGCAAAGGCGGAAACGGTAAGCAGCGAAATCACCAGCGCCAGTTGGATCGGAACTCGTATCCATGAAAAGCAGCCCAAGGGTCTACTCCTGTCCATCGGCGAACCCCTACCTTCTACTACAGCTTGGAGCGGGCTTTTGTCGCGATTGGAATATTCAGCGGCTGGCGCCAGGCGGCAATTCCCGGGTATATGCGGGTGCAGCGGTATAAGCCTATCGAACTTTGGCAGGGATTTTGCCGCGTTGGTAGCCTCATCCGTGGGCACGATAAAACCGTGCCCGTACTTCGAATAGAGTCGTCCCGAGCCTGTTGAAGAGCTCAGGGCGGGGTAGTTTTCTGGGCACTGGGTAACAGCTTAAGGCTGACGGCTCTGGTGCCAGCAGCGTCCTCATTCGGGGCGACCGGCCGATCGCCCCTACCGTGGGGCGGCAGAAGGCTTTGCCGCTCTCTGCGCCGGACTCCTTGCTATTTCCTTGCAACCTGCCATCCGCACTTTCTTGCTCGCGTTTCAGACTGTAAACTGAAGGCTGTAAGCCGTGGACCAAGCCGGTGTTGTCTGTCTCATGTCCGAGAGTGGTCAGTGTACGGGTGTTGCCTCGTGTATTCTGTTCTTGATTGAGCCGCGGTCGCTCGGTGCAAATCGAATTGTATGAAGGACGGCTTGCTTCATTAGTTGTTCCTGTTATAAGGATGTCAGCTTGATGCCTTCGAGCGAATCCATCTACCCCGCGCTTCTGTTGATCAGCGGCGGATTGAGCATCGGCGCACCGCTGTTGAGCTGGCTGCGTGGGCGCGGTTCACGCTCGCGGGCATTGATTCTAGTGTCCCTGGGCACAGCTACCATCACCATCGGTGCCGCCTTCCTCCACCGTGCTTCAGATTTGGCTGCTTTTCTCATCTGGGCCAGGGTAGAAAACATCGGCTTCGCCATCCTGGTCCCCGGCTGGCTGATCTTTTCGGAGCAATATATCGGAATCCCGCGATGGCTCAAAGGGTGGCTGCGGCCGGTGCTCGTGTTCTACGCGCTGGTCACGATCACAGCATCCTTGGGCCCGCCGACCCCAATCACATGGTCCAACCCCAGGGTCGAGGTTGTGGGAGGCCAGACCCATTTTATGATCGATCGAGGTTTTGTGGTCTGGGTGGCCTTCACCTTCACTGTGCTGCTGTCTTTGGCGGTGATGGCGTTGTTCTTCCGAGCGTCCAACAAGGTCAATCCGTATTACCGCTGGCGCCTCCGCCTGGTGCCGCTGGCTATGCTGCTGCCATTCTACGCGGCGCTTCATGATACCTTCGGCTGGCAGCCATTTTCCGATATCCGCCTCGTTCCGATGGCCTTTGCTTTCTTCAGCGGTATGCTCTATTTCACCGTCGTCCATCAGCGGTTCGGCGACCTGGTGCCCATCGCCCGTGACCTGCTGTTGGAGAATTTGTATGAGGGTGTGGTCGTGCTGGATCGGGAGGGGCGGGTGGTGGATTTGAACTCCGTCACCGCCAGGATGGCCGGTCACACGCAAGAGAGCGCCATGGGCAAGGAGTTGGCTGAGCTGATGCCTGCGCTGGACAGGGAATTAAAGGCGCCGCCGCTTGCGGCAGCGCGGGAAGTTGAAGTGCGCATGGGAGCCGGGGAAGGTGAGCGCATCTACGACGGCCGGATTTCGCCGGTGATGAATTCGGCGGGAGAGATGCTGGGTCAGGTGGTCGTGCTCCAGGATGTAACCGAGCGCAAAGCCAGCGAGGAGCGGATGCGCTACATGGCACTGCATGACGATCTGACCGGTCTGGCGAACCGGGCGGCTCTTATGGACCGTTTATCCAGAGCGCTGGAGCGAAGCCGGCGGCAGCAAAGCTACGAGCTGGCGCTGCTTTTCATCGATCTGGATCGGTTCAAAGTGGTGAACGACAGTCTGGGCCATGCCGCCGGCGATAAGCTGCTGGCCCAGGTCGCCCGGCGGTTGGAGAAGGTGGCCCGCAAGGTCGACACCGTTGCCCGGCTGGGCGGCGACGAGTTTGTGCTGCTGCTGGAAGGCGTTGGCGATAAAAGGGATGCCCTGGGAGCGGCCGAGCGGGTGCTGGCGAGCTTGGAAAAACCCTTTGAGGTGGCCGGTCACGAGCTGACGGTGGGGGCCAGCATCGGGTTTGCCTATGGGTTGGATGTGGAGAAGGGCCCCGAAGCCAACCTGGACCATGGCGATCTGGCCATGTACCGGGCGAAATCTCTGGGGGGCAGCCAGATCATTGCCTATCAGCCCAGCCTGGATGAAGATCGCGTCCACTTGGAGCGGAAGCTGTACGAAAGGCGGAGGGAGGGGTGAGGAATGCAGCGCTTCGTTCGGAGCCTAACTATCAACTGTCCACTGTTACCTGACATCGCCCTCCAGCACCACCACCGCTAACGCCAAACCCGCGCTGTGGCTCAGGGTCAGGTGAATTTGTTTGACACCGCGAGCCTCGAGCTCAGCCGCTGTCGGCCCTGTCGCTTCTATCTGTGGCGCGCCATGCTCGTCGTTGGTCACTTCAATCT
>JBKHKF010000306.1:0-3711 GCA_046537745.1 Anaerolineales bacterium
CTCCGCGATGGTTTCCTCGTGCCCTTTGGTCATGCCGATAAGCTCCATCAGCACCTGACGGTCGACCTTCTCACTCTCGATATGGCGCTTGAAGCCGTCGTCATCGTACACATAGAAGGCTTCATCACCCACGCGAGCGACGGAGATGGGCCGATCCCATTCATCCGTGACGAGACCTTGGAAGAGCGCTTCCTCGGCCATTAAAGCTACAGCTCCACATCCAACGGGATCCACTCCGGATCGGGGGTGATCTCTTCCTCGGGTGTGGATCCGGGATCGTCATAGTTGCTGTTGGAGAGCGTCTTGAGCGGCTTCAAATGCATATCACCCTCGACCAGGCACTGGCAAGAAAGACGGACCTCACCCACCAGGTCATCTTTATTCAGGCGGTTGAACTCCGCCACTGTGCGCTGCTGGGGCTCGCCTTCGTAGAACTCCACCCGGCACGTCGTACACTTGGCGTGGCCGCCACAGCGATGCAGGATGTCCACGCCGCTGTCCTCAATGGCCAAGACCAACCGCTTTCCCTCGGGCACCTGATACGTTCCGTAACCCTCTACTCGCAACTCAGGCACGTCTACCTCCATAAATTCTCTGATCCCGTTCAATTCTTCATGAAGGATGCTATCAGATTTTGATGTTTGCCGTGGGGAAGTTTACAGAAGTTCTGGCGCTGAATCAGCTGATGATCTCAACCTTGGTGCCGTAGCTGACCCAGGATTCCTGCTCATCGGAGGGAACGACCGGTAGCGTCCAACGGTAAATCCACTTGGCTGCTTCCGGCGTCAAATTGATGCAGCCATGGCTCCGTGGAGTTCCATAGTCATTGTGCCAATAAGTGCCGTGCAGAGCCACGCCGTTTTCGGTGATATAGCAAACCCACGGCACGCCCGGTAAATCATAGCCGGTGGCCCGATTGCCGTAGGTCATGTGCCGCGAACCGCGCTTGCGGAAGGTGATGAAGTCACCCAGCGGGGTCCAGTAAGTTCCGTCCTCCAGTAACCTTCCGGAAGAAATCTTCGTGGAGAACACGAGATCACCATCCTCAAAGCACCTGATCCGCTGCTGGATCAAATCGATCTCGATCCGTTTCAGGTGAGGCGGAACTCGGCTGGAGGTCGGGGTCAGCTCCGCCTGGGGAATAGGTCGAAAGGCCTCCGCTCGAGCGTAATAGCGCCATGTGTATTTGTCGTCGTAAATCTGGTACCACTTATTGGCGGCATTGTCCTGCTTGATGCCGAGGATCCAATGGGTGGAACCGTAATAAAACCGGTACGCCTTCTCCGCGCTTTTGCTCGGCTCCCAGTAGGCATCCGCGAAGGGCACCGTGAGCTCCATCAGGCGGCCCTGATAGGGAACGAACTCCAGCGGACTGTTCAGCTCATTCTCCACTGGCTGAATCGCCGAAGAATGAACAAAACCAAGCCCATCGACTTCATACCATACGCGGTTATGCCTGGGGACAGACCCACCCAAGGCGGCGCCAACCAAATCCAGCACGTCATCGCGCCACAGGGTTTTTCGCTTATCGCTGGCGAAATCGGGCCGGCTGAAGATATCAACGGTGGCATCGGCCACTCGCCCCAGCCGCGGCTGCTCCAATCCAAAGCTATCCCGGCGCCAATAGACAGGCAAACCCATCCCGAGCAGGGAGAAGCTGGACAGCTTCAAAAAATCCCTCCGGCTGAGGTTATCGGCCAGAACCAGCGCCTCATCCATTCCCGAGTATCACTTCCTCCTGGGTGATCTTCGCAACCATAAAATGCAAGATTGGGGCCATCAGGGATGCACGTTTACCAGGGTGCCGACAGAAGCGAAATTGAAAATCCACTCCGCATCCGACGTCCGCAGGTTGACGCATCCGTGGCTCATGGTTGTGCCGAAGTTGTTGTGCCAGTAGGTGCCGTGGATGGCATAGCCCCGGTAGAAATACATGGTGTAGGGAACGCCGGGGAGGTAATAGCCCGGCCCCGACATATCGGTGGCCCGCAGCTTTACGTAGACCCGGAACTGGCCGGTCACTGTTGGATGCTGCCAGGTGCCGGTGGAGGTGACGAAGCTGCGAATGGCCGAACCCCCATCATAAGCAGTTACGCGCTGCTCGCTCAGATCCACGTCGATCCAGCGCCCCTCATGCATCAGGTCTTCGGGATTATCCGTGAAATCCAAGGATACATTCGGGCCGGCTGTCGGTGTGGGGCTGGGGATGGGTGTTTCTGTTGGAACCGCTGTCGGCGTGGCGGTGGGCGTCGCCGTAGGGCTCGGTGTTTGTGTCGGCGTGGGCGTCCGGGTCGCTTTGGACACTGGCGCACCGGCCAGACGCGGGTTGCCCGCATCCGCTGGCAGGCTGCCGTACCAAATCACCAAACCGATGACAATAGCCAGCGCAGGAACCAATAGATCCAACGAGAACGGTGTCCAGCGGCTGAATAAGCGAAGCGGCGCCGCCTTGAGCTCCATGGATTCTGGCATTCGAGCCAGCTCAGGCGCGTGCCCGACAGTGGTGGGCTGGAGCTGGCGGATCAGCCACCGGATCGCCTTGCGGGCGCGTGTGTTCGATGGATTGATATCGAGTGCCCGCGCGATGTAGGCCAGGCCAGCTTTAGGCGCTGAAGCCGCCGCCAGGATCATCCATGGGCGCTCGTCACGAGGCGCCAGACGGGCGGCATGACGGGCCAATCTTCTGGCGTTCGCCTTATCCCCCTCGCCCAAAGCGCGTCGGGCCGCTCTGAGGATGACGTGGAGTTCCCGCTCCAGGTTCCGACCGGAATGGACCATCAGCTGCCATCCCCTCCGGCCGGGTCAATCGGCTCGTTGTTGATGTAGCACAGGATGCCTTCAACGATCCCCTGGGCCGCCTTCTCGGATTCCTGAGTCAGAAAGCCGCGGTCCAAATAAAGAAATCCGGTCTCGATCACCACCGCCGGCGTCTGGCTGTGAACCTCGTAAAAGGTGTGATATTCAGTCATGTCGCGCGTGATGGAATCCGGATGGTAGCGCAGCCCGGTCGTTTGGCCATAGCGGTCGGCCAGGCAGGCCACCAGACGCTGCGCCCGGTCCGGCACAGAGGTGTCCAGGGCGGCCGAGACCTTATAGCCGGTCGCTTGCTCGTTGATCGGCAGGCACGAATCGGCGTGAATGGATACCAGGGCCACCGCCCGATAACCGACGAGCCGGTCATCGAACTCCTCCAACAATACCGGGTTCAAGCCGGCTGCCTCCAGGCCCCGCACCACCTTTCCGGCAATATCTTCATTAACCTCGAGCTCCGTCAACCCATCGTCGCAGACAGCACCTGGATCAACCGTCCCGAGATCGGGGTCCACGCCGGAATGCCCGGCGACAATCCCAATCCGCAGGCCAGACTCCGTCGGGCTGGCACCTAAGACAGCCTGCGCCGTCGGTGCAATCTCCCCCTCCAGGGCCGCCGCTAACTGCCCGGCGAGCTCGCCGGGGCTCAGGCTGGCCGGGGTCCAGGCCGTAAAGACCGTCGCCAACGCGGCCGCGACGATCAATGTGACGGCCAGGTTGCGCATCACCAGGCTGGCGGTTGGACTTGATTCTGCTCCCAAGGACAGGTCGCTTTGTTCGGACATATTCCTCACTATAGCCGGCTGTAATCGTGTATTATCGCATAAAATTATCTCTGATGAACAGTGTAGCCATGGTACTGGGCCTTGCAGACCCCTATCAATGGGCGAAGGTCGACCA
>JBKHKF010000307.1:0-3708 GCA_046537745.1 Anaerolineales bacterium
GTTCTCGCCCATCTCCATTCGCATGGCGAAGGCACAGGGCATTTCGCTCAATCCTAACGAAATCACCGGCATGTGCGGACGTCTCCGTTGCTGCTTGCTGTACGAATACGAACAATACGTTCAGGCCAAGAAGCAGCTGCCGAAGCGGAAGAAGCGTGTCGTTACACCGTTGGGAGAGGGCAAAGTGGTTGATGTGATGCCATTGAAGCAGGCTGTAATTGTGCAGCTGGAGGATGGCAAGCGGGCTGAGTTCTTGAAGCATGAATTGGATCCTTATGATGAGTTGAAGGCCCTGGAAGAGAAAGCGAACTCGCCTTGCGATCGCCATGAGAACGGCGGCTGTGACTGCGGAAAAAAGAATTGAGAGGGATCCAGGAAGGATGAGCGAGGAGGCAACTCGTCATAACGGCAAGGTCCTGGTCGTCCTTGCCCATCCCGATGACCCCGAATTTTTCTGCGGAGGCACGGTTGCTCGCCTGACCGCCGAAGGCCGGGAGGTGCACTACTGCCTGCTGACTCGGGGCGATAAAGGCGCCGACGAGCCAGGGGTCGATCCGGAGGCGCTCGCCGATACCCGTGAGGCGGAGCAGCGGGCCGCCGCGGAGGTGCTGGGCGTCAAGGGCGTCCACTTTCTGGGATATAAGGACGGCGAGCTGCATGTAGGGCAAGGGCTCCGGCGGGATGTCGCTAGGGTTGTTCGGCAAATTCGACCTTACACCTTGATCACAAGCGATCCCAGCAATTATTACTCGACCTTTGTGAATCACGCCGACCACAGGGTGGCGGGTCAAGTCGCCCTGGATGCGGTCTGGCCCGGGGCACGCTCTGCCTTGTATTATCCTGAGCTTTACCAGGAAGAGGGGCTCGAACCGCACAAAGTGTTGGAAGTGTACATCGCTGGTCCGGTCCATCCGGATACAACCGTTGACATCACCGATTTCTTTGATATCAAGCTAAGGGCGCTGGCGGCTCATAAAAGTCAGATTGAAGACGCCGACGCGCTGGCGGAGCGGCTGCGCGAGCGAATGATCGATCCCGAAAGCCCGCCCGGATCCCCCCGCTACATCGAACGCTTCAAACGTATTCAACTTCGATCATAGGAAGCAGCGTGAGCGACCAGGAAGAAGTACTCCATCATCAAAGCAGCGCCGGCTGGGTCGTGCTGGCCAGCCGGATACCCAGGTTGGGAGGGGACACGCCTGAACTGGCGGCAAATCTCGTGGAGAGGATAGACCTCTCGAGACCGCCGGTGATCCTGGTTGCGGGCGAGCCGCCGCCGGGATTGGATGTTCTGAATGAAGATCTGGCGGCGTTGCTTGGTGTGGAACCTATCCTGCTGGACGCCTCCGCGGATCCGCCGGAGGAGTTGGCGGACCTTTCCTTGATCGTGCTCGTTGGTGGTGACGGCTCACGTTGGGTTGACCTGCTTGCCTCCGGAAGTCTCGGCGAATTGTTGCTCAAGGCGCTGGTCCAAGGCGGCGTTGTGCTGGCTGTAGATCAGGCGGCCGCTGCGCTGGGGAGCTGGCGGGTGGATCCTGTATTGGAAACTGTCTCAGAGGGACTGGGGTGGGTGTCGGGGGCTGTCATTATGCCAGATGAAACGGAGCCGGCTAATAATGCCGCTCTGCGCGAGCTGCTGGAGGAGTATCCCAAGGCCTACGCGCTGGCCTTGGCGCGGCACACATTGGTGGCGCTTGGACCTGAGAATGAAATTCAGGTCTGGGGTGAAGCGGAGCCGACGATCATCTTCGGGCCCGGTTGGCAGCAGTCATGAGCGGCAACGGGCATCTCGAAACGCTCGATTTCACTTCGGCTCCTGCGCGTGTCGTCTCCTTAGTTCCCTCCATGACGGAATCGCTCTATGAATTGGGCGCCGGAAAGTCGTTGGTAGGCGTGACCGAGTATTGTCCTGTGCCGGCGGGGGTTGAGAAACGGCCGGCGGTTGTTGGCGGCACGAAGACATCGGATCCTCAATTGATTAAAGAGCTTTCACCCGATTTGATTATCGCAAATAAGGAGGAGAACGACAGGGAGAGAATTGAAGAGCTCGAAGCGGAGGGCCTTCCGGTCTGGCTTACTTTTCCCAGGTCGGTCCGAGCCGCGCTGGATATTCTCTATACGCTCGTCAGACTCTTCCGATTGAAGCAGGCTGTGAGCCGGCTGCAAACGCTTGAACTCACATTGGACTGGGCAGCCCGATCGGCACCTACGGATTTGGTGCGGGTATTTTGCCCGATCTGGTATCAAGCTGAAAGCGAGCACGGGTCTTGGTGGATGGTTTCGAACCGGGATACCTACCAATACGATATGCTGCTTAAGTGCAATGGACGTGGTCTATTCCCAGATAGGAAGCGACGCTATCCTTTAGCGGCGGATTTAGGAGAGGCCGAAGAGGAAAATCCTGGGGAGCGTGATCAACGTTATCCGAGAGTGCGGATTGAGCAGGTTGCAGCGGAAAACCCGGAGGTGATCCTGCTCCCGAGCGAGCCTTTTGAATTTAATGAGGAACACATCGGGTTGATCCGGGATCTCTTGCCCAATTCCCGGGCGGTTGAGGACGACCGTATCCATTTGGTGGATGGCCGTCTGATCAGCTGGCATGGAACTCGGATGGCGCAAGCTTTGGCTGAGCTGCCATCCCTGCTCGAACCTGAAACCCGCTGAGACTGGCGTCCAATTTGTTCAAGCCGGGTTAAGGCAATTGAGACACTGCGCCGAGACGGCTGCCCGCCAGCGGAGCAGATAGGAGCGAGGCAACGATCGTCCAGGACATTGCGGATGGCGTTGCACCACGAGGGGAGCTTTCCTTGACGGTGTGGCAAGCCCCATCTACAATTCGACTGGTCTAATCAGGAGGAGGATCAATGTTAGAGGGATTTAAGCGGATTGGGATCGCGGTCGTCGTGACAGCCGTGGCCGGCGCCTTGCTGGGTGTGCTCATGGGCGCGCTGACCGAGGAGTATTTACTGTGGATCGGCACCATGACTGTTGTGGGCGGCGGCTTTGGCGTTGCCATGGGTTACGGGTTTCTGCCGGAAAGCTGAACCTATCGATAGCCAGGATCGCCCCTTCGGGGGCGTTTTTCTTCTAAGCTATCCCGGTTTTCTGAAGATTCGGCTCACTGTCTTCAGCGAATTCGCTCCTCCCGACCAGGAATTGGACCACACCCATCGAAAGCGCTGCGCTGCCAATCAAGATCAAACCAGTGGTGATGGCCGCATCGATATTTTGCTCCAGGGCAGCATAAACCAGCAGCGGCATGGTCTGCGTACTGCCTTGCAAATTCCCGGCGAAAAGGATGGTAGCGCCAAATTCACCTAAAGCGCGAGCCCAACTGAGCAGAAAGCCTGCGAGCAGCGCGCGCCAGCTTAAGGGAAGAAAAACCTTGCGCATCGACCGGTAGCCGGTTGCTCCATCGATCTCGGCGGCTTCGATGATCTCCATGGGGATGGAGCGAAACTGGATCTGCGCCGCTCGGATATAAAAAGGGGAAGCCACAAACACTTGAGCGAGTACCACGGCAATAGGGGTAAAGGTAATTTGAATCCCCAAATCTGATAAAGGGCCGCCTAAAATGCCCTGGCGGCCGAAGGCTAGAAGCAGTGCGAGGCCAGCGACAACCGGAGGCATGACGATCGGGAGTTCGACGAGTACTGTCAATGCTGCTTTCAGCGGAAATTGACGCCGGGCGAGCACAAAAGCCAGCGG
>JBKHKF010000308.1:0-3708 GCA_046537745.1 Anaerolineales bacterium
TAATAGCCGCGGGTTCCCAGCGCGGCGATGATCGCCATGCGCCGATAGCCGCGCGCCCTCGCCAAGTTCTCCGCTCGATTTACCATATCGGTCCCCAACCCCTGGTGCTGGGCGGCCTGCTCGCTTTCATCGCCGATCTCCAGCGACTGTCCATAGACATGGACCTCGCGAATCAGCGCTGCTGATTTTAGATCGGACAAACCTGTGTCCAGTTCTTCCAGCTCGGGCAGTGAAAGCCGAAGGAACCCGGCCAGCTTATCCCCGGGTGTGTTGTAGCTGAAGAAATGCTCCTCGGCTGCGCCCGCCGGATACGCTAGATCCTGGAAGGAAAGCTCCTCAACGCCAACGGCCTTGCCCCGCACCTCCCGGCAGCGAATGCAAAGGCACCGATCACCCCGTCGCGCCAGTTCCCGCTTGGCGTCCTGGCGCAGGCTGGTGCGTTTATTGCCCTCAACCACATTTGTCGAAGGGAAATCACGGATGATTCGATTGACCCGGCAGTAGCGGGGAATGGTGGGCTTGATGTCGGCCAGCAGATCGATCAATTGCTGCGTGGTGTATGGCTTGAAACCGCCATCCTGCCAGATCTCATACAGCTCCGATTGCTCCAGGAGCTGGTTGGGGTAAATTTTCAGCTCATCAGGCTTCAAATCCCGGTCCACCCACAGGCGACTGAAATCGTCCCTGTCGGATTGCAGTGTGGCCCCAAGCAAATTTGGCATCCAGTGCAGCACAATCTTGAAGCCGGCGGCCCGCAGCAGCCGCACCGCCCGGCGTGTTTCAGCCACGGTATGACCGCGACGATTAAGCTTCAGAATCTCATCGTCCAGGCTCTGAGCGCCCATCTGGATCTTGGTCACGCCGAGATGGCGCAGCCAGGCGATCTCTTCCCGATCGACGTGATCGGGTCGCGTTTCCACCACCAGGCCGACGTTGCGGTGGGGCGCCTGGGCGTTGGCCTGCATCGCTTCCTCCAGGCTGGAAGATTCGAACTCGTTCATCGCATCCAGGCAGCGTTGCAGGAACCACTGCTGGTAATCGCGGCGGTAGGAGCTCCAGGTGCCGCCCAGCACCAGCAGCTCAATTTTATCGGTTGGATGGCCAATACGCTCGAGGGCCTCCATGCGGTAGCGGGTTTGCTCAAAGGGGTCAAACTCGTGGTGGAGCGCACGCATGGCGCCCGGTTCATCGGGCAGGTAGGACTTGGGCATGCGGACATCGGTGGGGCAGAACACACACTTTCCCGGACACGGGTAGGGTTTGGTTAACACCGTCACTGTCGTCACGCCGGACAGCGTGCGGGTTGGTTTCATCCGGATCCGGCGCAGCAGCTCGGGCTGCTCGGCCCATTCGCCGGCTTCGGTCAATTGACGATAGGCTTCCACCAATACGTTCTTACCCACGAAGCCCCCGGCCTCCAACGGATGATGCCGGATCGCCTTGGTGACCTTGGTGCCTTCCTGCACCTCCGCCAGGATGGCGCGCGCCAGGGTCAGCTGCTCCGCTGTTGGCTGACGGTAGCCTCTCCAAGTCTGTTTCTCAGTCATACACGTATAATCGCTTCATGCGCCCAAATATCGAACATCAGCTTTTGTCACTTAATCGCGGATTCTACCAGACCTTCGCGGAGCCCTTTGCCGAAAGCCGCAATAGACCTCAGCCGGGAGTTGAGCATTTTCTGTCCCGGGTTGGATCCTTGCAGCCTGTCCTGGACCTGGGCTGCGGCAACGGATCGCTGGCACTGGCGCTATGGGAGAGCGGCCACCGGGCCGCCTACCTGGGGTTTGATAACAGCGAATCCCTTCTTGATTGGGCCCGGGAGCACTGCCGCCACGCCAATGCCGAATTCAAGCTGGCCGATTTGGCCAAAGCCGGATGGGTGAGCCAGGTCCCATCCATCGATTTTCAGTGGATCTTTGTGTTGGCGGTTCTGCACCATCTGCCTGGATATCAACGCCGTCTTGATTGGGCCAAGGCACTGGGGACTATCCTGGCCCCTCAGAACCATGTGGTGATTTCCGTTTGGAATTTTCCAGCCGAAGCCCGCTGGCGTGATCGGGTGGTGCCCTGGAGCGAAATTGGGCTTGAAGAAAAGGATGTCGAGACCGGTGATGCGCTGTTGGATTGGCGCCGGGGCGGCCGCGGCCTACGATACGTCCACCACTTCAACCCGGCAGAACTTGCCAAGCTGGCCGACGAGGCCGACTGCGAGGTGGTCGAACAGCAAAAAGCGGGCGGGCAATCCGGCCAATTGAACCTGCTTCAGCTCTGGCGTGCTCGCGATCGAGAGGATTAGCCTATTTTTGACACCTTTCTGAGCGCCATGGTAAAATTCTTCGTCCTGGCTGAGGAACCTTCCAAGCCTGGAGGGATGGCCGAGTGGACGAAGGCGGCTGTCTTGAAAACAGCTGTGGGGTCACACCCACCGGGGGTTCGAATCCCTCTCCCTCCGCCAAGAAACTGAATAATCGCAACTCGGGGAGGTGCCGGAGTGGTTGAACGGGGGCGCCTGCTAAGCGCTTATAGGGGTTAATACCTCTATCGAGGGTTCGAATCCCTCCCTCCCCGCCAGCGAACTTCTGCCTTACAATGATAATGCCTCACAAAGAGGCAAGAGAGCGCCCGTAGCTCAGTGGATTAGAGCACTGGCTTGCGGAGTCAGGGGTCGCAGGTTCGAGTCCTGCCGGGCGCGCTAGCACCAAGAACCGCTCCAATCGGAGCGGTTTTCTATTTCGAAGCCAGCTCAATATCCCGCCGGCAGGAAGAACCTGTTGGAAAGAAATAGAACCCCGGACCTGGACGGTCCGGGGTTCTCGAGGAGTGGAAGACTGATGATATCAAAGGGCAATAATTAGAAGGTCGCGCGGCGGTAGCACTCCTGCTTGGCGTCCTCGTCGTCCACACAGGCCGCCATCCAGATCCAGGCCAGTCCGTTGCTAGGATCCCGCTGCAGCACCCAGCCAAGCGCTTGCTTCGCTTTGCTGGCTTCGCCGCGATCGATGGCGCCAATTGCGACCTCAAGGGCTTGGTTTACGCTTGAGAGACCATGACCGTTCATTTTCCCGTTATCCTCCTGGTACATCCGCCTACCTCGAAGCTCAAATGACTTTTGCCCCCCTCTCACTCTAGATAACGTGTTTCACCAGCAAGCGTTTCAACCTGCGCCTTACAGCGGCCTTACAGCAACCTAACCAAGCGGCGGGCTGATGCGTTGAACCTGACTCGCGACAGCGTTACAATGAAAGCCCTGCAACCCGCCAATTGGCGAGCTTATGGCAAAACCTATGATCCAGCCCTCGATTCCTGCATGAAAGGCAACCGATCCAATGAAAACCAAAGTCGTAATCCTTTCCACGCTGCTGCCCATATCGCTCATGTTGGCAGCCTGCGCCGCTGACCCAGAGCAGGCCAGCCCCGCGGCTACCGACGAAAAAGCCGTAAGCACATCCCTGCCTGCATCAGCCACCGACTCATCAACTCAAACCGAGTCGCCGCAGCCAACTGACAGCCCCACCGAGATTCCAACAAGCAGCGAGACGCCTCAGGCCAGCGATCTGGATCTGCGATTTGCTAACGTGATCGCCGTCGAATTCGAGCAGCTGGCCGGCGAGGAATATCGCTTTAACGTCACTCTTTATCACGATGACGATGGAGAAGCGCCGCAATATGCTGACGCCTGGCAGGTTCTGGACCTGGATGGCCGTGTAC
>JBKHKF010000309.1:0-3703 GCA_046537745.1 Anaerolineales bacterium
GCTGCGAAGGGCCCGTCGGCGGGCGCTGGCGGCCGGCATGCAGTACGTCTACACCGGCAACCTGGTCGATCGCCGGGGCAGCTCAACCTATTGCCCGGGCTGTGGTCACGCTGTCATCGGCCGCATCGGCTATCGGATCACTGAGTACCAACTTGATCATCTGGGCTGCTGTCGCTTTTGTCATCAGCCCATCCCCGGAGTTTACGCTGGCGACCGCTAGCTAAGGCTCCCTGGTAACCCGGTGGCTTGGATCAATCCCAAGACATTTCGCTTCAGTGATTAACATCCCCACTTCGCTCGAGGATGCTCACTATTGGATTTTGGCTGGACATTGATATACTAAGAAAATTCTGCGCGGTATGATGTTGGTCTTCCGCTTGTCCCAAGCAGATCCCGAACGATCCTGATCTTACGCTAACGGCAGGAGTGATCGTTGCGACGTCTCGTGGACAGCTCACAATTATCGAACAAACTGAATCGTTGGCTCGGGCCGCTGACGCCCGTCCTGGCAACCCTGGCGGCGCTGCTGGTTGGCGCGATCATGCTTTTGTTCCTGGGCGCCAATCCAATTCAGGCCTATTTGTCACTGGCGGAAGGGTCACTTGGTAGCCTCAACTCTGTCGCCGACTCTCTGGTTAGAGCGACCCCGCTGCTCTTTGTCGGTGTGGGAATTTGTGTCTCATTTCGCGGCGGCGTCCTGAATATCGGCGGCGAGGGTCAGTTGGTGATGGGAGCACTGGCCAGCACCCTGGTGGCCTTGGCGCTGCCGAGCTGGCCGGCCTGGGGCCTTATTCCGCTCTCGCTCACCTTAGGTTTTCTGGCCGGTGCGCTCTGGGGAGCCATCCCCGGTGCGCTGAAGGCTTACCTCAAGGTCAATGAAATCCTGACAACCATTATGATGAACCAGATCGCGGTGCAGGGGATGAATTTCCTTCTCGGCGGTCCCATGATGGACCCGGTTCAGGTTGAGACCGGTTCCTTTATCCCGCAGACGGCGCGCCTGCCGCTGGTTGCTGATCTGCCACGGCTGGTGCCGACGCGATTGCACGCTGGCGCTGCGCTGGGCGTCATCGTTGCCATTTTGGTGTGGGTGCTGCTCTGGCGCACTACCCTGGGCTTTCGAATTCGCGCGGTGGGCTTGAATCCTAATGCAGCCCGCCGCTCCGGCATCAGGGTTGAACGCTACGCGGTGCTGGCGATGTTGATCAGCGGCGCGCTGGCCGGCCTTGGGGGCGCGGTCCAGGTGCTCGGGGTTAATCACCGGATGTTCACCGACGGCTCCGCCACTGGTTTCACCGGCAGCGCCGGGTTCAACGGCATTGTGGCCGCGCTCTTTGGCCAGCTTCATCCATTGGGAACCATTCCCGCCTCGGCGCTGTTCGGCGCCTTGCTGGTCGGCGCCAATAAAATGCAGCGGGCCGTCCAGGTCCCATCGGCCCTCATCACCGCCCTCAATGGCCTGGTGGTGGTGTTCGTCGTCGCCAGCGAAATCTGGCGCCGGCGCAGCGTGCGCAAGCAGGAGATCCAGGCCATGGAAGAAGCATTAAAAGCCGAAGACCGAGCGGTGGTGGAGGCCGCGCCCACATGATCGAAGATCTGCTTGCCCCGGCTGTATTAATTGGTATTGCCACCTCTGGTATCCGGCTGGCTACGCCTTATCTCTACGCCACCATCGGCGAAACCTTCGGTCAATTGAGCGGCGTTCTCAACCTGGGCGTCGAAGGCATCATGCTGTTGGGAGCCTTCGTAGCTTTTTATGCCACCTTCCAAACCGGCAGCCTGGCGCTGGGCATCCTGGCTGCCATCGCAGTGGGAGCGGTCATGGGCTTGGCCATGGCGGTTATCAGCGTCACGCTTCAGGCCGAGCAAGGGATCAGCGGTATCGGCATCTTTCTCTTCGGCCTGGGCATGAGCGATCTGCTCTTCCAAAAGACGCTGGGGACGGTTGAGACGGTGCGCGGCTTTCCCAAACTCGAAATTCCGGTGCTGTCCACGCTCCCGGTTGTGGGCGAGGTTCTCTTTAATCACAACCTGATGGTTTATGGCGCGTTCTTGCTGGTGCCGCTCTCGTGGTTCGTCATTAATAAGACCACCTGGGGCTTGAAGGTTAAGGCGGTCGGGCAAAATCCGGCTGCGGCTGATTCGGTTGGCATCAGCGTGACCGGCATTCGCTACGCGACGGTCACCCTGGGCGGCGTTTTCGCCGGGCTGGCCGGCGCCTCCCTTTCCATTGCCTTGCTCAACGTTTTTCAACAAAATATGACCTCAGGGATGGGGTTTATCGCCGTGGCCCTGGTCTATTTCGGCGGCTGGAATCCCTTTGGCATGCTGGCTGGATCGCTGCTGTTCAGCAGCGTTAATGCGCTGCAGAACTGGGTCCAGGTACTTGGCATTCCAATACCCAGTGATTTTGCGGTTATGATGCCGTACGTGTTGACGATCTTGGCCTTGATATTTGCCGTTCGCAAGGTCGATCAACCGGCCGCGCTGGCGAAAGCATATGAGCGAGGGGAGGGCTAACCTTTCAAAAAAAGCCAACTTGGGCTTTGTACAGGATTTTGCTTTAGGCCATGACATAACTCACAAAACGTGAGAAAAGGAGAACGAGGAGCATGAAGAAGAGAGAACTAGTGTTCGGTTTATTCCTGATCGCGGCGCTTCTGTTGGCAGCCTGCGGCGGCACGGCGCCGGCTACCGAGGCACCGGCTGAGCCGGATGAGCCAATGGTGGAAGCCACCGAGATGCCGGTGGAAGAGGAAGAGGAAGAGGAAGAGGAAATGGTTGCAGGCGAGCCTTTTCGGGTGGCGGTTGTAATGCCGAGCGCCATCAATGACCTGGCCTTCAGCCAGAGCATGTTTGACGCGCTGACGCTGATCCAGAATGAGATGGGCGAAGAGAACTTCGAATTCGCCTTCTCCGATGGCATCTTCGTGGTGGACGACGCCGCCGCAGCCGTGCGGGATTACGCCTCCCAGGGCTATGATCTGGTTATCGCCCACGGCTCGCAGTACGGCAGCTCCTTGGTGGAAATCGCACCCGATTTCCCTGAGACCAGCTTCGCCTGGGGAACCACCGTCGACACCTTTGAGGATCAGGGTGTCACCAACGTCTTCGCCTACGAAGCTCGCTCGGAAGAGGGCGGCTATGTCAACGGCGTTATGGCCGCCAGTCTCTCCGAGAGCGGCTTGATCGGCGTGGTAGGCCCCATCGAAACTGGTGACGCCAAGCTGTACGTCGACGGCTTCACCGCCGGTGTGGCAGCCACCAACCCCGAGGCGGAGGTCCGCGTCAACTGGATCGGCTCCTTCAGCGATGTGTCGCTGGCATCTGAAGCAGCCCAAACCCATGTCAACGCTGACGCCGATGTGCTGACTGGCACAGCTCAAATGGTCACTGGCTCTATCGGTGTCGCCCAGGAAGAGGGCGTTGCCTGGTTTGGTACTCAATCGTCCCAGACCTCGCTGGCTCCTGACATCGTTGTCGCCAATCAGATTTACCGCTGGGAGGTCGTGCTAACCGAAATCATCGACCTGGTCCAGGGTGGAACACTTGGCGGCCAGGCCTTTGCCATTAATCTGGCCAACGGCGGCGAGGTCATCGAATTCAACCCTGATTATGAACTTCCCGAGGATGTCCGCACACTGGCGGAAGAAACAATCCAGGGGATCGCTGACGGCAGCATCACCATCGAACTGCCTTAAGC
>JBKHKF010000310.1:0-3691 GCA_046537745.1 Anaerolineales bacterium
GACGTAGGCTGCGTCGTCCGAGGCTAAATAAGCGACCGCTTTGGCGATTTCCCATGGTTCACCTTTCCGGCCCAGCGGAATCAGCTGCTGTGCCGATTCCTGCATGTCCTCCGGAACGGTGTCCCAGATCTCGGTGTCGATATAGCCGGCTGCCACTGCGTTCACCGTCACTTTTCGAGAAGCTACTTCTCTCGCCAGTGACTTGGTGAAGCCAATCTGGCCGGCCTTTGAAGCTGCATAATTGGTCTGGCCGGCGTTTCCCATTTGGCCCGCCACCGAGGTGATGTTAATGATACGACCATACCGCTTGCGCATCATGTGACGGATGGCAGCTTTTGAGCAGTTGAACGTCGATTTCAAATTGATGCTGATCACATCGTCCCAATCGCTTTCGGACATGGTCATGATCAGTCCATCGCGCGTGATGCCGGCGTTATTGACTAAAATATGCAGCCCATCAAATTCGTCCAGCGCAAATTGGATCAGGCCTTTGGCATTGTCCATATCGCTGACGTCAGCCGCGTGAGCTGCTGCTTTGCCGCCTGCTTCCTGGATGGCAGCCACAACTTCCTCGGCCGCATCGCCACTCCGATTGTAGTTGACCACGACGGTGGCGCCGAGGCCGCCGAGCTCCTCTGCAATAGCACGGCCAATACCGCGTGAGGCGCCTGTGACGACAGCAACTTTGCCTTCAAATTCCATGTGCATCACTCCCGGATCGTAACTCCAGCTCGCAATATCCTCAGCTTCACGGACGACCGGTGGGATTATACCCCGCCGTTCCGGCAACGCCCGCCTCGGCGGCCAGCTTCAGCAAAGTTCCTGCTGGCATCCTTGATCTCTTATTTGAGGCTGCATCGGCGGCCAGCTTATGGACCTGCTCTGTGAGCAGTTTGTTTGCTGGGGTGGTCAATCCGAACTCAGCGCCGCGTGCGGCGACGGCGCCGTTGAGCCAGTCCACCTCCGTCCTGCCCTTCGTTACATCGTAGTACATGGAGGGGCGCTTGCCGCCACGACCTCCCGCGACGGCGCGGATAAGGAGCGGCTGCAGGAGCCGAGCCGGCAGGCGTAGCGCTCCTGCCAACCAGCCGATGGGCACCCCGGGCAGGCGTGTCGGTGTGAGGTCCGATTGCGACATCACCTCACGGGTTTCGCGCAGTGCCGCCAGCTCAAGCCGGAACAATCCAGGGTGGCGGTAGATATCTCCCACGGATAAGCCGGTGATGGCGGCGGTGGCATTCCCGATCAAATTGGACATCAGCTTGGACCACTTCATGCTGGCGGGGTCGGCGTAACGCCGAGTCTCAACATCTGTGGCGGCAAAAGCGCGTGCCAGCGGGTCCGCAAGCTCATGGCGCGCGAGACCTACGCCGCGGGCTTTTGAGACTTGAATCCTGCCAGGAACTGGATGTTGGACAGCGGTGGTCACGGTCCCTGCGACAACGGGCCAACCGTCAGGCAGGAGATCCTCGAGCAGGGATTCGCTGCCGACGCCGTTGATGAAAGAAATAATTGGAATCCGCCAATTTGTCTCGCCAATTTCTCGAGCTGCTTGGCGGCAATCGTAAGCTTTCACGGTGACCAGGACAAAATCCGGCTGGTCCTGCAGCTCAGGCGGCCATTGGGTGATGGCGTCCAACCGGGTCAGATTCTGACTTGCGTCGCCTTCGACCAGGTTGATCCCAGACGAGCGCACTGCCTGAACAAATGATGGTCGACCGAGGAAGGTGACGTGCCAGCCGGCCTGGATGAGCTTCGCGCCAAGATAGCCACCAACGGCGCCTGCGCCGAATACGAGTGCGTGCACCGTTGGTCTAGGAGCTGCTCTCGAGCAGCCGATCCACCAGCGAGTTCAGTTCCTCGTCGGAGTAGAAGTGGAGTGTCAGTGTGCCGCCCTGCTTCTTGGTACGCAGGGTCACTTTTGTGCCCAGGTTCTGCTGCAGTTCCTCCTCGAGCGCCTTCTCCTCCGGGCTTTGCTTGGGGGGACTCGGGGAGGCCTTTTTTCGCTTGCCGCTCAGGCGACGGACGAGGTCCTCCGTTTGGCGGACGTTCAGGTTATTCGCAATCACGGTCTTGAGCGCCGCCTCCTGCGCCTTCTCTGTGGGCAGGCCCAGCAGCGCCCTGCCATGACCCTCCGAGATCAGACCGCCGCTGACAGCCTTCTGGACCTCATCGGGCAGTTGGAGCAGGCGCAGGGTGTTGCTGATGGCGGAGCGGCTTTTCCCAACACGTTCGGCGATAGCCTCATGGGAGAGCTCGAAATCGTCCGCCAATTGGCGGTAGCCCTCAGCCGCTTCAAGGGGGTTCAAGTCCTCGCGCTGCAAGTTTTCAATCAGTGCCCAGACCAGCAACTGTTCTTCCGTTGCCTGCCGCACTACCGCCGGCACAGTCTCCAGGCCAGCCTGCCTGGCGGCTTGGAGCCGCCGTTCGCCGGCGATAAGAACGTGGCGCTGACTGCCCTCGGGCTGAGCCACCAGCAGCGGCTGAAGCACGCCATGCTCCGCGATGGAATCGGTCAATTCGGCCAGGTCATCCTTGTCAAAATCTCGCCGAGGCTGGCGCGGGTTTGGATCGATACCGTCGACCGGCAGCTTTACAATATCGCCCTGGGGGGCCTCATCGCCAGAGGGGATGAGCGCGTCGAGTCCACGGCCCAGCCCGCGTCGCTTGGCCATGCTAAGCCTCTCCTTCCTGGGCGGCTTCAGTTATCGGGATGCCGTCGGCCTTCAGAATTTCAAGGGCGAGTTCCTTATAGGCCAGGGCCCCGGTGGAGCGCGGCGCATATACGGAGATGGGCAGGCCATGTGAGGGCGCCTCGGCCAGGCGGACGCTGCGCGGAATGACGGTGTCAAAAACCTGCCCCGGGAAATGCCTTTGCACTTCCTCCACCACATCTTGGGATAGATTGGTCCGGGCATCGTACATCGTCATCAGCAGCCCGCGAATAGAGAGGCCCGGGAAGAGCCCGCGCCGCACCCGATGCAGTGTGTTCATCAACTGCGAAAGGCCTTCCAGCGCCAGATACTCGCATTGCACAGGGATCAAAACCCCATGGGTGGCCGCTACCAGTCCATTGACGGTGAGAACGCCCAACGAGGGCGGACAATCAATCAAGATGTAATCGTATCGGTCCTGCACTGGCTGGAGCGCCTGTTTGAGCAGTTCCTCGCGGTCGGCCATGTCGATAAGTTCCACTTGTGCTCCGGCGAGCGAGGCTGTCGCTGGCAGCAAGGACAAGTTCAGCCGCTGATTGCGCAGGATGACGGCGGAGGTCGACTCGTTGCCCAACAGCGCCTCATAGGTGCCGCGAGCAAGGCTGCGATGATCCACGCCGAGACAGGCTGTGGCATTGCTCTGGGGGTCGAGGTCTACCAGCAAAACCCGCTGGCCCAGCTCGGCCAGATAGGCCCCCAGGCTGATGGTTGTTGTGGTCTTACCGACACCACCTTTTTGGTTGACCATGGAGATCATGCATGTCATATTTCTTGCCCGCGCGCGCGCTCTATTTCCTCTGCTGTGGGGATCGAATCCATTCCCTCCCGGGTGGTCGAAAAGGCGGCTAATTCGTTGGCGAACCGAGCCGATTCCTCAGGGTCTTTGGTCTCGAGATATCGACTGATGAAACATGCGGCAAAAATATCACCGGCACCAGTAGGATCAACCGTCTCCACCTCCGGCGCGGAAGAATGGG
>JBKHKF010000311.1:0-3681 GCA_046537745.1 Anaerolineales bacterium
ATGCTCTCGGTTACGCTGAGATCCTGTTCGATGGCGGCCGGGCCTGAGCTTGGAAGCTCCACGCTCAGGAAGTAGTAATAACCATCCCGGTAATCATCGATGGGATATGCCAGCTTTCGGCGGCCCCAGCGATCGACTTCGAGAATCTTGCCCTCCTGGGCTTCGACCCAGCCCTGAACTCGCTCCTCAAGACTGTTGAGAGCTTCCTCGTCAAGATCGGGGTTGGCGATATACGCCAATTCGTAGTTGCGCATGCGGTTCCTCCTTTCCTCGGGATTGCCCCTGATCGGCGGCTTGGCAGCCACCGTCTGGAGCGGAAACGCCGGTATTCTGTCCGGCGGGCAACCCAAGAAGTGTAACACAGCCGAAGGCAGTCCTCAATGGAATCAGCCGACGGCGGGTGGCGGGCGGCGCTCCCAGGGAATCAGCCCGCCGTTTGACTCAGAACACGGAGTTAGCCATTTTCTTATGCCAAGTGGAGGAACCTACCCTTGACCCATTTCACTTATTTCGGTATATTCCGAAATGACGAAATATGGAAACACAAGAGAGCTTTCAGCTGAGCGATTCAGTCCGGAACTTCATCCTCCACTGGGGTGAAATGGGGTCGCGCTGGGGCATCAATCGCACCATGGCGCAAATCCATGCGCTCCTCTACATTTCCCCGCATCCACTGCACGCGGAGGAAATTAGCGAATCGCTCTCGCTGGCTCGGTCCACCGTCAGCACCAGCCTGCGCGAGCTGCAAAACTGGGGCGTCATCCGCATGGTCCACGTTTTGGGTGACCGCCGGGATCATTACGAAGCCATCGATGACGTTTGGGAAATGTTCCGAATGGTGCTGGACGAGCGGAAGCGTCGCGAGGTGGACCCCACCCTCGAGATCCTGCGAGAAGGGGTCGAACAAGCCGAGGAGGAGGGCCAGCACGAGGGAGGCGAGCACACTTACAAGAAATTGAAAGAGATGCTGGAATTCTTTGAAGCTATGTCGAGAATTTATGATCGAACGAAGTCAGTGCCAACGAAAGTGTTGAAGCGGGTCGCCCAACCAGATCGCCTCACCGATATTATTAAGTTAGGAAAATCTGATGTCTGAGGCCTTTCCGCATTGGCGGCCGGTGCCGGGTGAAAGAGGCTATAATCCCCGCCGGCCGGGCGTACAGGTCTTGATCTCTCATGATGGGAGAAAGCGAACGCTAGAAAGGCTGCCAGGTCCTCTATCACCTGGCTTCATTGCTGTTGAGAAAACGTAAGGAGTTTCCACCCAACCATGGCTGAATCAACCATCAAATTTGGAACGGACGGCTGGCGCGGGAAAATCGCCGAGGATTACACCTTCGACGCGGTGCGCCGCTGTGCCCACGGCTTCGCTTCCTACCTGCTGGAGACGGAAGGGGATCAACGCCCCGTCGTCGTCGGCTACGACCGTCGCTTCAATTCAGAAGGTTTTTCCCGGGCCGTCGCCGAAGTGATGGCCGGCAATGGCCTGACGGTCCATCTGACCGAGGCTGCAACACCGACCCCGGCCATCTCCTACGCCGCTGTTCACCGGGAAGCTGCCGGCGCGGTGAACATCACCGCCTCCCATAACCCACCCTGGGACAACGGTTTCAAGGTGCGGGATCGCAACGGCGGCGCTGTCCCACCGGACGAATTGAAGAAAATCGAGGCCGCCATCCCAGCTTCGGCTGACGACGTCCCCAGGATCCCATTTGATGAGGCGGTGGATAATGGGATGATCCAGCTCTTCGATGCGGCACCCGCCTATTTTGAGCAAATGGACCGGCTTGTGGATTTAGAGAGCTTGCGCAACGCTGGCTTGAAGGTCCTTTTTGATCCAATGTGGGGCAACGGTGCCGGATGGTTCGAAAAGCTTATAGCTGGCGGGTCGACCGAGGTCATCACCATCCACGGCGAGCGGAATCCGATTTTCCCGGAGATGTCCCGACCAGAACCCATCCAGCCGAACATCGATCCTGGATTGGAAGCAACGGTCGAGCACAACGCGGATGTCTTGATTATTAATGACGGCGACGCAGACCGAGTTGGCCTGGGCGACGAGAATGGCAAGTTCATTGACCAGCTTCGAGCCTTCGGCCTTTTGGCTTACTACTATCTCAAGGTACGGGGGGAGCGCGGACCCATCGTCAAGACGCTTTCCACCACCTCGATGTTGAACAAACTTGGTGAGAAATTCGATGTTCCCGTGTATGAAACGGGCGTTGGCTTTAAATATGTAGCCCCCAAGATGCTTGAAACGGATGCCATGATCGGCGGCGAAGAGTCCGGCGGCTACGCCTTTCAAAATCATGTCCCCGAGCGGGATGGCATTCTAGCCGGCCTGCTCTTCCTTGATATGATGGTGAAATTGGAGCGAACTCCAAGCCAACTGGTCGAGATGCTTTTTGATGAAGTCGGAGCGCATTATTACGATCGTATTGATACACCGCTGCCACCGGGTGACAAAGCCACCTTCCGCCAGAACATCGAGAGTGCCAATCCCGAAACCATCGGCGGACTAAAAGTTACAGGCCTGGAGACGCTGGATGGCTATAAGTACAACCTGGAAGACGGCGGCTGGCTCTTGATTCGCTTCTCTGGCACGGAGCCAATTGTGCGCGTGTACTGCGAGACCACGGACGAATCCAAAGTGCAGCCCATCCTCCAGGATGGCTTGAAAATTGTAGGAATTGAATCGTCGTGAGCTTGGGGCATCATCTCGTCGATAGTCATTGTCACCTGACGATGGACGATTTCTGCAGCGACCGCATGCAGGTTTTGGAGCGCGCCAAAGAAGCTTCCGTGCGGGTGATAGTGGTGCCTGGCATTGACCTCCTGTCGAGCCGACGTGCTGTCGAATTAGCCGAGAGTACATCCGGCCTGTACGCAGCGGTCGGAGTCCACCCCCATGGCGCAGAAGGTTGGCGATCGGATACGCTCCATGAGCTCCGAGACCTGGCACAATCGAAATACGTCGTCGCCATCGGGGAAATCGGGCTGGATTATTATCGGGACTACTGCCCTGTGGATGATCAAAAGGCGGCGTTCAAGGACCAGCTTGGCCTGGCCGCCGAGTTGAAGCTGCCGGTGATCGTGCATAACCGGGAAAGTTTGACGGACCTGCTGCCCATTCTCAAGGAATGGCAGACTAGACTACCGGAGGAGTTGAAGGACCGGGCGGGCGTGCTGCATGCTTACAGCGGCGATCTCGATCAAGGCAAGACGGCCATCGAATCCGGCTTCTATCTCGGTGTCGCTGGGCCGGTCACTTTTAAGAACGCCGAGGATCGGCGCGAGGTGTTTCGCGTACTGCCTATGGATCGTTTACTGGTTGAGACAGACGCACCTTACCTCGCACCACAACCCCATCGTGGCAAGCGAAATGAACCCGCCTACACACGGATGGTGGCGGAAGAATTGGCTGCGCTCAATGAACTGGAGCTCGAGGTGGTAGCCAACATCACAACGGACAACGCAGATAAACTTTTTGGTTGGTCAAATGGAATCGATAACGGCAACATTCTTTGATTTAGTTCGTGGGCAGATGCCCGCAGTCGAGCAGCGCATGCGCAGGAGCAGCGAAGGTCATCATCCTGAGCTGCAGCATGCTGTCAATCAGCTCCTGGCAAGCGGCGGGAAACGAGTCCGCCCCACACTCGTCTTGCTAACTGGAGGTATGGT
>JBKHKF010000312.1:0-3664 GCA_046537745.1 Anaerolineales bacterium
GAGCAAAGGTCAAAGCCATGCTAGAATCCCCGGGTGGACATCGGGAAGGAGTCTCCATGAGTGAATTGAAACCTCCACAGCGCGGCATGTACTTCGAGGAGTTTGAGGTCGGCCAGCGGATCGTCACGCCAGCCCGCACGGTGACGGAAGCTGATATCGTCACCTTCGCTGGCTTATCCGGAGACTTCACCTCGATCCACACCGACTCTGTGCACGCCGAGGCCTCGCCCTTCGAACAGCGCGTGGCCCACGGATTGCTTGGGCTTTCCATCGCCTCCGGCTTGGCCGTCCGGACCGGAATTTTGGAAGGCACGGTTCTGGCCTTCCGCGAAATCAACGACTGGAAATTCAGCCTTCCGATTTACATTGGAGACACCATTCACGTCGAGCTTGAGGTGGATTCCGCCAAAGCCATGCCTCGACTAGGCGGCGGCCTACTCCAGCTCGTGATGGAGGTCCACAATCAGCGGGTAGAAATGGTGATGAAAGGCCGCTGGTCGGTCCTGATCAAGAGCCAACCCACGGCTGATTAGGCCACCCCTGACAACCCCTCGCAGCGTGCTATAATCGCGCCCTATGCAAGGCAAGGATGATCATCATGCGCCTGAAGAGCCCAAAAAGAGCGGGCGTTCTGAAGGCAACGAGGATCCCCGGCGCCGATTTCGCCGTCTGATGGACGATTCAAGCACCGATCAGCCGGAACCACATCGCTCCTCCCCGCCTTCCCGCCATCCAACTGGAGAACCGGAGAAGACCGGCGGCTGGTATGGTCAGTCGATGGAGGATAGTGATAAGGAAACCGAGCCGGATCCCAAACAAGCGCCAGAGGCTCCGGCGAGCCCCACTCCGCCGGAGCGCCGCGTTCCTGCACCGCCTGTCGACGATGAGGAGCTGGCCATCCCCCAGTCTGTACCGGAGCGGGATGTTGAAGCCACCCAGGTCAGCTCGGCGGCCTATCATATGCCCCCATCGAGCGCTAATGAGGACAACGGCGGCCTATCCATCAGGATTGGACGCTGGGACACCTTCGGCGGCTGCGCCATCCGGATGGCCATCCTGGGGCTTTTCGTATTGGCGGCGATGCTCATCGCACTGGTCTCTTTCGGCGTGTACCAGTATTTCGCTGTCGCCTCATCCCTGCCCTCAGTGGAAGATCTGCAGTCACGGGCAGCTCAGTTCGAAACTACCCGCATCCTCGATCGGGAAGGCAACCTCCTTTACGAAATCCTGGATCCAACCGCGGGCCGCCGAACCTACGTGCCGCTCGATGAGATATCGCCCTATGTCGTGGCTGCAGTCATCGCAACGGAGGACGAGAACTTCTACAGCCACCCGGGCTTCGACCCGGCCGCCATCGTCCGCGCCTACACGCAGAATATACAGTCTGGCGAAGTCGCCTCCGGCGCCTCCACCATCACCCAGCAGATCGCGCGCAATCTTCTCTTCACGCCGGAAGAGCGTTCCCAGGTCTCCGCCATGCGCAAGGTGCGCGAAATCATGCTGGCGCAGGAGATCACCCGCCGCTACACAAAGGATGAAATCCTCGAGCTTTACCTGAACCAAGCGTATTTCGGCAACCTCGCCTATGGCGTTGAAGCCGCCTCCGAGACCTACTTCGGCATTGAGGCAGATCAGCTGGATTTGGCACAGGCCTCTTTCCTCGCTGGCCTTATCCAGGCTCCTTCCGTCTACGATATATTCACCAACGAAGAGATCACCCTGAACCGGCACCGTCAGGTGCTCACACTAATGGTTCAGGCCAGCCAGGAGCAGAACTGCATATATGTAAGCAACAGCCCGCAGGCTATTTGTGTCACGCCGGAGCAAGCAGGCGCGGCCGCTGCGCAAATGACCAATTACAACTTCAACCAACCGGATATAGCCATCCGTTTTCCGCATTGGGTGAACTATGTCCGCAATTTGCTCGAAGAGCGATATGACTCTCAGACGATTTACCGGGCGGGCTTCACCGTGCATACGACACTGGACCCGGACCTGCAGGAGGCAGCTCAGTCCATTGTTCGGGGACAGGTCGAGGCGCTGGCGGACCGGCGTGTTTCTAACGGCGCTCTGGTAGCCATCAATCCCTCCAACGGCGAGATTCTGGCCATGGTCGGCTCGGCTGATTATAACGATGACCCCAGTGACGGCCAGATTAACATGTCGGTGCAGCCGCGACAACCCGGCTCTTCCATCAAGCCCTTGACATACACCGCCGCATTTGAAAAGGGCTGGACTCCAGGCACGCTTATTTGGGATGTGCCCTCCGAGTTTCCGCCCTCGGGCAACCCGGACGACCCCAGGCCACCTTACGAGCCGGTCAATTACGATGAGCGATTCCACGGCCCGGTGACCGTCCGCAGCGCGCTGGCCAATTCATACAACATCCCGGCGGTGAAAACGTTGGATTTCGTGGGTATTTATGATGACCCTGCCACCACCGAGCAGGAGGGCTTTATCCCCTTCGCAGAGCGGTTGGGCATCACCACATTAACCCAGGATGATTACGGCCTATCACTCACACTGGGTGGAGGGGATGTCACCTTGCTTCAGCTGGCATCGGCCTACTCAGCCTACGCCAACGACGGCGCGCGCGTCCCCCCGGCCGCCATCACCCGGATCGTGGACCACAACGGCGAGACAGTGTTCGAGTATCAGCCGCCCGCCGGCGAACAGGTCATCCGGCCCGAACACGCCTTCTTAATCACCTCCATCATCTCCGACAACAACGCCCGCACCCCGGCCTTCGGACCAAATTCAGCCCTGCGACTGCCATTCCTTGCCGCCGGCAAAACCGGCACAACCAACGACTTCATCGATAACTGGACCATGGGCTACACGCCGGATATCGCCGTCGGCGTGTGGGTAGGAAACGCCGATTACACGCCGATGGAAAATACCTCGGGTCTGACGGGGGCCGCCCCCATCTGGCACGATTTCATGATTGAAGCCATCGATCAACTCAAAGATGGCACGCCGACGGCTTTCACCCGGCCTGCCGGGATCGTCGAGCACACGATCTGTGCCGTCTCGGGTGCGCAGCCATCGGAGTGGTGCCCCGATCAACGGATCGAGTTCTTTGCCGAAAATCAGCCGCCGAGGCCGCCCGAAGAGGATCTATGGAAGGAAACCTGGGTGGACAGCTTCTCACTGCTCCTAGCCTCACCGGAGTGCTCAGACTTCGCCGTCGAGAAGCTCGGACTGAACGTACAGGATCCTTTTGCTCGGGAGTGGATTCGTGAGGATGACAGCGGTCAGGCCTGGGCTGAGGAGATGGGCTTTGAGCAGGATCCGGTGTTTTTCATCCCCGAGGAAGCGTGCACGGAGGACAGCCCGCGGCCGATCGTGGAAATCACGGATCCTTCTGATTTTGCCACTATTAAAGAGTTCCCGTTGGCCATCTTTGGCCGGGCTGCCGCCACCGATAATTTTCGCGACTGGATCCTGGAATACGGCGTTGGCAATAACCCCTCCTCCTTCCCGGATATCGCCCGAGGCGGCCAACAACGTGAGGATCCGGACAAATTGACGGATTGGAACCCGCAGAATTTGAGTGATGGATCGGTGATCCTCCGTTTGACTGTCCGTGGTGAGAACGGCGGTAAGGCCACCCGGGAAATCCGGATCAACCTGCGGTTTCCCACACCAACACCCACCCCAACGA
>JBKHKF010000019.1:0-15313 GCA_046537745.1 Anaerolineales bacterium
GCTGTGGGTGTGGATGCCCTTTACCGATGGCTGCGTCAGCAAATTTCTGTGGGAGGACAAGCCGTGGCAGCGGCCGTGGTCGGCTTGCTATTTGTTGGAGTTGGCTTGCGAAATTACACTCTTGTGTTCGACAGATATGCAGAAGGCCAGCGGGCAAGCACCTGGAATGTCTCCGAAGCCGCAGATGTGATGCACGGGTTCGCCAAGTCCATTGGTGATTACGATGATGTGTATTTGGTGCATTATCCATTCTGGATGGATTCCAGACTGGTGTCGATTGATGCTGGAGATCCTATTCGAGATTTCAGCATCCTGCCAGAAAACCTCCGCGAGCAGGCTCTTGACGCACAGGAGTACCATTTATTCTTCATCAAGCCCGAGGACCGAGAGACGATGGAACTGCTGGCTGATCTCTACCCTGAAGGTGTCTTGAGTCATCATGTTTCGGAGATTCCGGGCCGAGATTTCTACCTCTATTTGGTGCCGCCCGAAATCCCCGCTGCGATACCGATTGAATCTTGAGTTGTCATGGCATCCCACGCTTCGGCAGCCTTCGCTAACCGCGATAGAATGGTGCCCATGATTCAGGCTGTACTTCGGTGCCGGGAGGCCGCTGGCATATGGATCTAACGGAGGGCAGGACTGCTCGAGAGGAGCAGCCAGAGGTGCCATCCGACGCAATGGATTCGCGCACTTTCAACTGGCGGCAATACGTTCCGCATATCCTGCTGTTGATCGTCCTGGGATTGGCAGCCTATCTCCGCTTCACTGGCCTCAATTGGGATGAGGGTGCTCATTTGCATCCCGATGAGCGCTTCCTGACTCTGGTCGAAGGCGCGATCCAACCGGTTCAGAGTCTCTCAGAATATTTCAATACGAATACCTCCACACTCAATCCCAATAATGTTGGCCACACATTTTTTGTGTACGGGACCCTGCCTATTTTTATCGTGCGCTATGTGGCGGAATGGCTCGGCCAAACGGGCTACGGCGAGGTTTTTTTGGTTGGCCGCGGCCTCTCAGCGACTTTCTCCCTCATCACAGTTTTGCTCAGTTACCTTATTGGTCGAAAGCTGTACCGGGAGCGGGTGGGATTGTTGGCAGCAGCCTTCACGGCCTTTGCCGTGCTGCTCATTCAACACGCACATTTTTTCGTCGTCGATCCCTTTGCCAATACATTCATCATGACCGGGTTCTACCTGGCGGTCTTGATTTTGGATCGTGGCAAACTGGCCGATTATTTGCTCTTCGGTGTTTTCTTGGGTATGGCTGTCGCCTCCAAGATCAGCGCTGCGCCACTGGCGGGCCTGGCCGTCCTGGCAGCCGCCGTGCGCTACCTGAAGGCGGAAGACGACGAGAAGGCAACTTCTTTCAACCAGGGTTTGCTTGGTTTAGGCGCCGCCGCCTTCTTGTCGCTGCTTGTATTTCGGTTTTTCCAGCCATATGCCTTTACCGGCCCCTCCTTCTTTGGCATTCGGTTAAATCCGGAGTGGGTTTCCACCATGGCCGAGGTGCGCCGCCAGACCAGCGGTGAAGTGGATTTCCCGCCTGCGCTGCAGTGGGCTGGTCGAACGCCCGTTTGGTTTAGTTGGCGAAATATGGTGCTCTACGGCATGGGATTGCCTTTGGGTCTCACAGCCTGGATTTCATGGGCTGCCGCTTCCGTTCAGATCTTCCGACGGAAGAACTGGTCAAGCCATGTGCTGCCTGTGGCCTGGGTTGCTGTCTTCTTCTTTTGGCAGTCGAGCGGCTTTACCCAGGCGATGCGCTATCAACTTCCGGTGTATCCGATCCTTGCTGTTCTGGCCTCCTGGGGGCTCTGGCGGGCGTGGGATTGGGCTTCCAGCCGGAGATTCCGACGGTCGGGCCTGGTCCGGGGCGGCGTCGGGGTGTTGGGCATAGGCGTACTTATGGCGACGATGGCATACGCTTTCGGGTTCCTGCGTGTTTATACACAGCCAATGACGCGAGTGGAAGCCTCTCGCTGGATCTACCATAATATCCCCGCCGCGGCGAATTTGGTCGTCGAGACCGAGGAGGGCGAGCAGCTCGAGCCAATGGCGGTCCCCATGGACTTTGTGCTGCATCCGGGTTCTCCTGAGAGTTTCAGCTTCAGTGGGAACCACAGCGGGACCGTCGAGGCCATCCTGACGCCATTCGTTCATTCCCTTGCCTCCGAATCCCAGCAGTACCAGCTGACGCTGGCAATCTATCCGGAGAAAGGTCTGGAGGCCCTGGCGACGGCAAATTTCAACGGTCTGGTGGCGGCCCAAGGAGAAACACGTCTGGAACTGCCGCTCCAACCGAGTCTTGATCTGCAATCCGGCGCCCGCTACCGCCTGGAGCTGCATTTGGAAGGGCCTTATCCACTGCAGCTCGACGGAGAGCCCTCGCTGGTGATGAATACAGAGGGTGGGGAGCAGGTGAACGACGTGCAGCTTCCGGAAGAAGAGCTTGTGCTCCGGGCGGCGCAGCCCCAGAACCTCACCTTTAAGGGCAGCCTCAGCGGTCAAGCCGTTGGAGTTCGGCTGGCTAATCCGTCGGCGCTGTCCGATTTCCCCATCGAGATTAATGTCACGCTCCGGGATCCAGCGGCGGATCAAGAGTTGGCTGAAGGGCAGCTGGTGCTGCGATCTCCAGCTGAAATGGACGAGGTTCTGACTGTCGAATTCCGCGAGCCAGCTCCGATCTCAGAGATGAATTACCTGCTCACCATCGAGCTCCTGGATAGCGGTGCAATCGCGCTGCGCCCAGCAACGTTGATCAACGAGACGAGCTGGGACGACGCCTTGCCGGTGCGGATGGATGGGTATGATCCCGGGGGGCGCTACCTATCTGTAAATCAGCAGCTTTATTGGCCGGATGATGAGGATAAGAATCGAGACGGGGTCTCCGACAAGCTTGAGCGCATTGTGGATTCGCTGGCGGCGGGGGATTATCTTGTCATTTCCTCCAACCGACAGTACGGTACCATCGGCCGGGTTCCGAGCCGCTATCCATTGAGCAGCGCGTACTATCGTGCGTTATTCAATTGCCCGCCTCCCACCTCCGTTTCGGCTTGTGCGGCCAGGGCGCAGCCCGGCGAGGTCAATTCCGAGCTGGGCTTCCGGCTGGCGAAAGTATTCGAAACGAACCCCGGTGTGTTGGGACTCGAAATTAATGATCAACTGGCTGAAGAATCCTTCACGGTTTACGATCACCCGAAGGTTCTCATCTTTGAGAAGACCGGGGATTTCGACCGTGAGACCGCCCTGGATCTTCTGGGTGGCGTTGATCTGAGCAACGTGCAGAACCTCGGCGCCGGTGAATTGGGGGCCGCAACGGCCGCGCCGACTCTGAAGCTGCCTCTGGATCGATGGCGCCATATCCAGCAAAGCGGCACCTGGCGAGAGATTTTCCCACCAGGGAACCCGCTGAACCAAATTCAACCGCTGGCCGTGGTCGTCTGGTGGCTTGTGATCGGGCTGATCGGATGGATCGTGTTTCCGCTGGTGTCGGCGGCGTTCCCGGGCCTGCGTGACGGTGGATACACCATCGCTCGTGCCGGTGGCCTGCTACTCTTCGCCTGGATCGGATGGCTCCTGGGCAGCATGGGGCTGCCGCTGACCCGGGGCACATTGTGGCTTATCTTGCTGGGTCTGGCGATGGTGGCTGCGACCTACTTCTATTTCAATCGATCGTCCATTTTGGGGAAGGTGCGCAGGGCACGCCGCGAAATTCTCTTCATCGAGATCCTCGCCCTGGCTTTCTTCTTGCTCGATCTTGCCATCCGTTTCGGCAATCCGGACTTGTGGCATCCTTCCAAGGGCGGTGAGAAGCCCATGGATCTTTCCTATCTCACCGCTGTGATCAAGAGCCCCACATTTCCACCTTACGACCCCTGGTTTGCCGGTGGGTATATCAACTACTATTACTTCGGTTTTGTCATCGTGGGCTTCCCGCTCAAGATGTTGGGCATCGACCCCGCGATCGGCTACAACCTGATCATCCCAACGATTTTCGCAATGACGGCTCTGGCGGCCTACGCAGCAGCTTCGCATCTGGTGGCGTCGGCTCAGGATCCATTTGGCAGCCGCTGGCCGCGAGTCGCAGGTGTGGCGGCTGCGGTTTCGCTTGTGTTGCTGGGAAACCTGGGCACCTTCCGGATGATCTTCGAGGCTCTGCAGCGGGTCGGATCGGCGGGGGCAGCTGGCGGCAACTTGCTGGTGGACAGCTGGCTGGCGGTGAAGGGTTTCTTCCGTGTACTCTTTGGCGAGGGAAGGTTGGGCATCCCGCTGGATGCTTGGTATTGGGAGCCCAGCCGTGCCATTCCGCCAGGGCCTGGAGAACCCGGGCCTATCACGGAGTTCCCATTCTTCACCTTCCTCTACGCGGATCTGCACGCGCACATGATTAGCCTGCCCTTCACCGTGATGTCACTGGTCTGGGGCATCTCAACGTTGAGAGCCGCTGCTTTGAAGAGGTATGGCGGCCTGCTCCGCGCAGTTGTTGTTCTTCTGGCCGGCGCGCTGATTGTCGGCACTTTACGGCCCACAAACACCTGGGATTTCCCCGTCTATTTAATTCTGGTGGCTCTGGCAGCGGCTGTCGCTGGATGGCTCTATCACCAGGATGAGCCATGGCAAGGGCTGGTTCGCGGCCTTCTCTCGGCTGGCCTGCTGGTGCTCCTGAGTTTCCTTTTGTTCCAGCCCTACGCTCGCTGGTATGGCCAGGGCTACACTGAAGCGATCCCCTGGGAGGGCTCCAAGACGCCGCTGCTGGCATATTTCACCGTCTATGGTCTGTTCCTTTTCGTGTTGGTCAGCTGGTTCCTCCGGGAGACTCACCTCTGGATGCGGACCACGCCGCTGGCCGCGCTGAGCAGGGTGAAGGGCTGGTTTCCCTATATCGGAGGATTGATCGTCCTTCTTTTGATCGGGGTTATTGTCGCAGCCGGGATGGGCTATGTGACCGTGCTCGTTGTGATCCCAATGCTGGTTTGGGCGGGCCTGCTGTTCCTGCGCGCCCAGCCCCTGGCCAAGCGGATCATCCTTTTCCTGACAGGGACTGCGCTGGCCCTAACTCTGGTGGTAGAGGTGGTTGTGCTGCAAGGGGATATCGGCCGGATGAACACGGTGTTCAAATTCTATTTGCAGGTGTGGACGCTTCTCAGTGTCGCCGGAGGCGCGTTGGTTGCGATCCTCTGGCGGGAAATGCCGAGATGGTCGTTTGGTTGGCAGGCGCTCTGGCGCCTCGGCTTAACGCTGTTGGTGCTGACCGCGGCTCTCTACCCGCTCACGGCCACCCCGGCCAAGATCCGAGACCGCATGTCGGCGGTGGCTCCTGCCAGCCTGGACGGGAGCGTCTTTATGCAGTACGCGCAGCGAAGCGAGCTGGGCGAGCGCTTCGAATTAAGTGAGGATTACAAAGCAATTCACTGGCTTCAGCAGAACGTGGACGGATCGCCCGTGATCGTCGAAGCCAGCATCCCCGAATATCATTGGGGAAGCCGCTACACGATCTACACCGGCTTGCCCGGCGTCCTCGGATGGAACTGGCATCAGCGGCAGCAGCGGGTGCTCAGCGGTGCCGGCGAGGTGGCTGATCGGGCGGAGGCCATAACCCGCTTTTACACCACGCCCTCCGTGGAAGATGCCCGTCAGTTCATTGACGAATACGATGTCGTATATATCCTTGTCGGCCAGGTCGAGCACATTTATTTCGGCCGGGTCGAGCCCTGCTATCCAACCGGTGCACAGGGACAGGGAGTGGCCTGCGATTTAGATGGTTATGCCGCCGGCATGGAGAGCCCGGAGGTTCCGGCGGAGGCTTGTGAACCGATCGAGGCAGGGGCAGAGGGGCCGCCGCTCTCATGCCCTACATATGGGCTCGAGAAGTTTGAGCTGATGGCGCAGCAAGGGCTGCTCGAGGTTGCCTACGAGGTCGGCGATACCCGTATTTACAGGGTGCGCGAAGGATCATGAGCGAGATAACGGCCGCCGCTTCCTGGTATGTGATCAGCACAATCATTGGTGCGGCCGGATGGCTGCTTGCTTTCCGATTGTTGACCAGGCTTCCAGATCGGGGGCTTGGCTTTGCCCGGATTGTGGGGCTGTTGGCCAGCGGCACGATTGTCTGGTGGGGCGGCACGGCCGGTGTACTGATGAACGACCAGGCTGGCAATATCAGCGCAGTGCTGATCGTACTTCTGGTGGGGCTCTTGCTTCAACGCAGCCGCCTCGAGGAGGCCTGGAGCTGGTTGCGGGGACATTGGCGACAGCTGCTGCTAATCGAGCTGTTGTTTTTATTGAGCTTCATCTTCTGGGCCTTCGTCCGTGCCAACAGCCCCGAGATCTTGGGTACGGAAAAACCCATGGAGCTGGCTTTTCTGAATGCTATTTCGGCCTCGCAGGGGATGCCGACCCCCGATCCCTGGCTGTCCGGCTACGCTATTTCCTACTATTATTTTGGTTTTGTGATTGCCGGTATGCTGACCCAGATCTCGGGGGTGGCGGCTTCCATTGCGTTCAATCTGACCAGCGCGTTATGGTTCGCGTTGACTGTCGTCGGGACGTACTCCGTTGCGTACAACCTGATCAGTTTTCGAGCGAAACGCCCGGTCTTCAGCTGGCCCTTGCTCGGGCCTATGCTGGTGGTCATTACAGGGAATCTTGAGGGTTTTCTGGAGCTGCTGCACAGCCGCCAGCTCTTCTGGCGCCAAGGGCCTGAGGGTGAAATGTCCTCGGCCTTCTGGCGCTGGCTGGACGTCAAAACTTTGGTTGAGCCTCCCTTCGGTGATCCGACCTGGATTCCAGATCGGCACTGGTGGTGGTGGCGCGCCTCCAGAGTTGTGCGCGATCTCAACCTGGCCGGTGTGGATCACGAGGTGATCGACGAGTTCCCGTTCTTCTCCTTCCTGCTGGCCGATATTCATCCTCACGTGCTGGCGCTGCCTTTCGCGCTGCTGGCCATCGCCTTTTCATTCCAGCTGCTTATCTCCCAAAGGAGCGACCCGTACGAACCATTGATATCCCTGCGTGAAAGCAGATGGCATTGGCTGCATATCGGATCAAATCTGATGGTGGCGATTGGGCTTGGGCTTGGTTTTGTAGCCTCAGGCCTGAGCGAGACGCAGCTCGGGGGAGAGGGTCTGGCCGGGATCCTGCCTATGCTGCTGCCGGCAGTTTTCGCCCTGGCGGCGATTAATTTCCTTCTCTATCTGGTGAGAGGGCGTCTGCCGCTGCGGTTGGGTTGGCTGGAGCTGTTGGCGGCGGGCTGGATCTTCGGCGCGCTGGCCTTCCTGAACACCTGGGATTTTCCGATTTACCTCAGTCTGCTTTTTCTCGTTCTGCTGCTCTCGCCGCAGGGCTTATCCTGGCGGGATCAACTCGGACAGGCGCTCAGCAGCAGCGGCGCGGTGCTGGTAATTGGCGTAATCATGTTCCTGCCCTGGTATCCGACTTTCTCTTCCCAGGCCGGCGGTATTCTGCCGAATCTCGGCTTCCCCACCAAGATCCAGCACTTCGTCATCATGTTCGGCCCCTTGTTCGTTCCCATCATCGCCTGGCTTATCTGGCGGCAGCGACGGCAAGAAACCAGGCTTGGCCGGCTGGCGGCGATCGCCATTGGCCTGCCCGTGGCGTTGTGGGTGCTTTCATGGCTGTTGGCTGGTGGTCTGATGGCTCTTCGGGGCCCCGGGACCATCGGCGCCGCGCTCGACCAACTGGGCGTGAACAGCACAGAAATGGGAATCAGGGCAGCGCTTGCGCGGCGGCTGGCACATCCCTGGACGGCGTTGCTTATGGGGCTGACCATCGCGCTCGTCGCCGGTCTGCTGCTGCCCAAGCGGAATGCGCCAGACGAGATTGAGCCCGCTGCGCCTTTGCAGCTGGCGCCCAGTCGCTTCGCCGCGCTGCTCGTCGTAACTGGTGCCTTGCTCGTTCTGGGGCCCGAATTTCTGTATCTGCAGGATCTCTTTGGAAGCCGGATGAACACAATTTTTAAGTTCTACTTCGCCGGGTGGATCCTGTGGGGTGTGGCGGCGGCCTATGTCGGCTATGAGCTCAGGCCCCGGAACATTGGCCAGTGGTTCCATGCGCTGATTTGGCTGCCGCTGGTCCTGGGCATGTTCTACCCTGTAATGTCGCTGATCACCCGAACCCAGGGTTTCAGTCCGGCGGGCGGGCGCACGCTGGATGGGGCGGCCTATCTGAGGGACAGCAGCCCGGCGGATGCCGAGGCAATTGAGTGGATCCAGAACAATCTCCGTGAGGGAGTGGTCACCGAAGCGGTCGGCGGGAGCTATTCCCAGTACGCACGGATCTCAACGCACACATGGTTGAGCACTGTGCTAGGCTGGGAATTTCATGAGATCCAGTGGCGTGGCACCGCTGAGCTGCTGGGCAGCCGGAAGGCAGATATTGAGCGCCTGTATCGATCCTCCGACTGGCGGGAGGCACGGGACATCGTGGAACGCTATGACATCGATTATGTTTATATCGGCGCCCTGGAACGATCCACCTATGGAGTCATAAGGGAGGCCAAATTTGACGCCTTTATGGAGCCGATTTATCAGCAGGGAGAAGTTGTGATATTTGCCGTTCCCGAAAAGGCCGAAACCCGATGACACGCCGGATTTCTCTGCCCCCGCTGCTTGTGGTTTTGACCCTGGTGATCGCACTTTTGCTCCGTGTAGTCGATTTGGGCGCTTTGCCTTTGATGCCGGCTGAGGCAGCTGCTGCTCTTGAGGCCGCCGCCCGAGCAAGTATCGGGTCCCCCTTTTGGGAGGGCGGCTTCGCAGCTAGCGCGTCATCCTATCTGACTCCTACCAGCGCGCTGATGACGGCCTTTGGCACCAGAACAACGGTGGCGCGATTAATGCCGGCGCTGGCAGGAGCAATGCTGGTGACGTTACCGTTGCTGCTGCGCCGCCGCCTGGGCTGGCCTGTCACGCTGCTTGGCATGAGCCTCCTGGCCGTCTCAGCTGCAACGCTGACGGCTTCGCGAACCGCTGGCAGTGAGATGATGGCCGTGCTGGGGCTCTCCCTGGCAGTGGTCCTATCTGGCCGCTCGGCCGATCTGTCGAAGACGGAGCGTATCCTCGCGGGTGCAGGTCTTGGGCTGGCGCTCGCTTCGGGCAGCTCGGCCTGGATGGGCTTATTCGGACTCGGTTTGGCTGTGCTGCTCGGTAGCCTCGTTATCGTCGGCGCTTCGTCCCAGAACCCGCATGAACCTCCGTTGGGCTCCCTCGAAGCGCTGCTTCATAAGGAAGTCCTGATCTCAGCGGCCGTAACCTCCGTTCTGTTGTCCACGGCCTTTGGCACGCAGCCAACAGCTTTGACGGGCATGTTGGCTGCGCCCAGCCGCTGGCTGCTCGGTTGGGGAAATTCAAATGGTTGGACCCTGTTCAGTGGGTTCCTGGTGCTGCTGATCTATGAGCCGCTGCTGCTGATCCTGGGCGGTGTTGGACTGGTCGGCGCGCTGCGTCGCGGCCCCGCGCTCGAGCGCATGGCAGCCCACTGGGCTCTAGGGGCGCTGGCTGCCTATCTTATCTTTCCCGCCCGGAATCCTACCGACATTCTATGGCTGGTGGTGCCGTTGTCGCTTCTGACAGCCTCCCAGTTAATCCGGACGGCTGAGGCGATCCAGACGCTCGAAATACCACTCTCATCCTTGCTGTTGGCGCTGGTATTATTGGTCATCTTCAGCTATGCCTATTTGCAGCTTGAGGCTTCCCTGGCGGGATTTGGACTGGCCTCCCTGGATCGGGAAGCCCAGCTCGTTTTTGCTATTTCGGCTCTCGGCTTCGCCTTGCTGTTGCTGCTGCTTTTTGGCGTAGGTTGGTCCTGGCAGGAAACGCTGCTGGCCCTGGCAGCCTCCGGCACCGTTGTGCTGGCTATGTTATCCATCTCATCTGCCTGGCGGTTGAACTACACGCGGCAGGCGACGGAAGCCAGGGAGCTTTGGCGCCGAGAGGTGACAACGCTGCAGCAGCCGCTGCTTGAGGAGACACTCTCTGAAATTGCGAAGACGGTTGTCGGACGGACCGGGGGGATGCCCATCCAGGTGATTGGTGATCCAACACCTGAATTGGCTTGGGGCCTTCGTGAGCATAAGCCGGCAAGCGAGGATTTAGCCGCCGAGGATGCCCCGGCGGTGGAGGCTCCACCCGTGATCATCGCCAGGGAGGACGCCCGGCCCTCGCTGCCTGCCGAATACTTGGGACAGGCCTATGCGCTCCGCGAGCATTGGGGTTGGCACGCCGGCGTTCCAACGAACCCGCTGCAGTGGCTGGTGGACCGACAAGGACCGGTGGAGGCGGAGCGCTGGATCCTTTACATCCGCACTGATGTGGCGGCTTTTGGAACACAGCCCAACGAAACAGAAGTTGAGTGACGAGGAAAGCATGGGAACTGCGAGTGTGATTGCGATCGATGGTCCAGCCGCTTCTGGAAAATCTACCCTGGCCCGGCAGCTGGCGGAAGCTCTGGGCTATCTGTATTTCGACACCGGGGTGATGTACAGAGCCGTGACCCTGGAGGCGCTCGAACGCGGCCTACCGTTGGAGGAGGACCGGATCAGCCAGCTGGCTGAATCCATGGAAATCGATGTGCTGGCAGCGCCCGGATCCGAACCGCCTTATCGGGTATTGGTTGATGGTCGGAATGTGACCGACCAGCTGAGAACTCAACAGGTCGATGACAACGTTTCTCAGGTTTCGACCTATCCGCGGGTGCGGCAGGCGATGACGGCCCGACAGCGAGATATTGGGATGCGGGGAGAAGTTGTGATGGTCGGTCGGGACATCGGCACCGTCGTGTTACCGGATGCGGACCTGAAAATCTACCTGGATGCCTCCGTGGAGGCTCGTGCCCGCCGGCGCTGGCAGGAGCTGGAGCAAACGAATGGAGAAGCAGATTTCAGCGAGGTGCTGGCTTCGATGAAATCGCGCGATTGGATTGACTCCAGCCGACTGGTGGCTCCGCTCAGTGAAGCCGAGGATGCCGTCCATCTGGATAACACCGATCTGACGATCGATGAAACCGTAGAGCGTGCTTTGGCCCTGGTGAGGTCGGCGAATTAGGCAATAGGTCTAGTCTGCGGAGATTGCACCAGGGCCTATCGTCTCCGGCACAAAACGATGCACGATGTAAATTCCGACCAAGGACATGGCGCCGCCAATTATGAAGGGCAGCTGGAAGGAGATGACCGCCAGCGCTCCCGCGATCATTGGGCCCACCGCGATCCCCAATCCAAACCCCATTGCCAGCAGACCCATTTGTTGACCCTCGCCACCTTCGAGCGAAAGATCACCAGCCAGCGCAAAGGCGGGCGCGGCGATGGCCGCCGAGGCCAGACCCTGCAGACCACGCAAGCCCGTCAGCTGCAGGGTGGATGTGACGTATCCGAGCAACCCGGTGGCCGGCGCCATCAGCAGCAACCCTCCGATAATTACAGGCTTGCGACCAATCCGGTCCGAGAGCCGTCCCAGCGGGATCTGGAAGAACAAGCGCGTGATGGTCAGCGCGCTGAATGCGATACCAAATCCGATGGCGGTTTGCTGCAAAAGCGCGTTGAACTCATTTTCCAGAGTCGTGATCATGGAAAATGCGCTGGCCATGATGAAAGTCGCAGCACCGAGCGAAACGATGTCGCGGGTGAAGACGTGCCAATTAATGAGCGGTGTGGCCTCGGCCTGGCTGGAAATGACGGGCCGGGCCGGTTCATCAACCCATATTTGCACCAGCCCCACGCTGAGCAAGACGAAGGAAGAGCCGGTGATGAAGACGGCAGGAAACCCATAGTGGACCTGGAGAAATCCGCCGATGATGGGCCCTGTGGCGAAGCCCACCATGCGCAGGGCGGAGTACACTCCCATGGATCCACCGCGCGTCCGGTGCTCCGTGGAGGTGGCCATCAGGCCGAGGGCGGCAGGCACTGTGATCGCCACTCCAAGCCCCTGAACGATTCGAATAATCATCAAATGGGCGAATCGATCCGCCAGCAGGAAAGCCAGAATGCCCAGGCCCATCATCAATAGCCCGAGCTGGATGACAGGTTTTCGACGGCTCACCCGGTCGGACCAGGCGCCCATCACGGGCAGGAGGACCGAGAAGACCAGTCCGTAAACTGAGATAAGGCTGCCTATCAAGATCGGTTCGGGAACTTTCTCAAACATCGGGGCAGGCAGTTCGGCCACATACAGTGGGAGAACGATGAAGAGGATGCTGTTACCCAACGCATCCGCCATTCGAGCGAAGGAGATGGCAAGGACGATACGGTTCACGCCAAGCCGCTGTGATAGGCTCATGGAGGGGAACTCCGTTCTGGGGGCGCCGCTTTGATCAAACGGAGTGATTATACAGGCTGCGGGTGCAATCAGCAGGTATAATGGCGGGGCGTGAAACCAGAAGAAAGGAGTGCGCATAGGCAAATCGGGGGTTAGATAGCGCATGGCCCCGGCCCAGGCCGGGGTGACGAGGTTGAGGGTTCTCTGTCGCGAGACAGGGCCAACTGGAGGGATAAAGCATTTGCCTCCAGGAAAATCGAGAGATCAGCGGATGCCCTCCGGGCGAGCCACCGTCCGTACTATACCCCCCACAAACCCGGCTCACGAACATCCCAGGGGAAACCTTGGGGACAGGTGATCCAGGAGTGGTAGTTCAATTGCGAAATCTGAATCCATGGAGGATTGCATGTGTGGCATCGTTGGTTATGTCGGCGCGCAAAATGCAACGCCGATTATCTTTGATGGGCTCAAGCGGTTGGAGTATCGCGGCTACGATTCGGCGGGCCTGGCCGTTCTTCAGAACGGCGATATTGAGATTCGACGGGACGCTGGCAAGCTGAAGAACCTGGCTGATTTGCTGGAAAAGGATCCAATCGAAGGCACCATTGGCATCGGTCATACGCGTTGGGCTACCCATGGCGAACCAAATGCCCAAAACGCGCATCCGCACCTCGGCGCCTCGGGCGAGGTGGTGCTGGTTCACAATGGCATTGTTGAAAACTTCCTTGATCTGAAAGAAGAACTGCAGGCTGAAGGGGTCCAATTCCGATCAGAAACGGACACCGAGATCATTGTTCAGCTTGTCGATCGTTATCTGGCTGCGGGGAAGGACCTGGCTGAGGCGGCCCGGGAGGCGATTCGCCATTTGGAGGGCGCTCATGGCATCGTACTGTTGTCGGTACGGGAGCCGAGGAAGATCGTGGCGGCCAGGGTCGGAAATGCTGGTGGTGTGGTTATCGGTCAGGGAGAGGGGGAGATGTTCGTCGCCTCCGACCTGCCGGCCATCCTGGAGCACACGCGCCAGGCTGCCTTTCTGGAGCCAGGGCAGATGGCTATTGTGTCGGATGATGGATTTGAAGTCCGGGAACTCGAGGATGGTCAGCTCGCCGATGTTGAGGTGCAGAACATCGCATGGGATCCTGTCTCTGCTGAAAAGGGGGAATATAAGCATTTCATGCTCAAGGAGATCCATGAGCAAGTGCGCTCGCTGACGGACACTTTGGCCGGCCGCGTGGATTTCGAGCAGGGACGGATCCTGCTGCCGCAGCTGGATCTGACACCGGCGCGGGCGAAATCAATCAAGCGGATGATCATTGTCGCCTGCGGAACGGCCGCCCATGCTGGCATGGTCGGCAAAGTGCTCATCGAACGGCTGGCGCGTATACCAGTCGAGGTGGACATCGCCTCCGAATTCCGCTACCGGGATCCGCTGGTCGATGAAGACACGGTTGTGCTGGCCATCAGTCAATCGGGTGAGACGGCGGATACGCTGGCGGCAATGGTGGAAGCCAGGGACCGAGGCGCAACATTGTGGAGCATCGTGAACGCCATCGGGTCCCAGGCTATGCGGATGGCCAGCGGGTCCATCGGTATGCAGGTTGGCCCGGAGATCAGCGTGGCTTCGACGAAAGCCTTCACCGCACCGATCGTCGATCTCTACATGCTGGCGGTCTTGCTGGGCGAGCTGCGTGGCGAGCTGAGTGAAGAGGAGCGCAAGCAGCGGGTGGCGGATCTGCGCCGTATCCCGGATCTGGTGGGGCAGTGCCTCGATCGAGAGGCGGATGTTGAGCGAGTCGCCCGCAAACTCCGTGAAGTGGATCACTGCCTTTACCTCGGCCGCGGGATACAAATGCCGATAGCATACGAAGGTGCCCTCAAGCTGAAGGAGATTTCCTATATTCACGCGGAAGCCTACCCGGCCGGCGAGATGAAGCACGGACCCATCGCGCTGATCGATAAGAGCATGCCAGTGATCGCGATCGCGCCCAAAGATCCGTGGTATGAAAAAACGCTGAGCCAAATCGAGCAAGCGAAGGCGCGCGGCGGCATCGTTATCGCCGTAGCCACCGACGGCGATCAACGGCTGCCTGAGATCGCGGATGATGTGCTGTGGGTTCCGGACTCCCCCTGGATGCTGGCGCCGGTCTTAACGACGATCCCACTGCAGCTGCTGGCGTATCAAATTGCAGTTCTGCGCGGCGCCGATGTTGATCAACCTCGGAATTTGGCGAAAAGCGTGACGGTAGAGTAGGCACTGGAAGGGCATTATGAATTTAGAAGATCGCATTCAACATATCCTCCGTGAGACGAAAACCATAGCTACGGTCGGCTTCTCCTCCAGTCCTCACAAGCCGAGCCATTATGTCCCTCGATATTTGATGGAGCATGGCTATCGGGTGATCCCGGTCAATCCAAACGCTGACGAAATTCTGGGAGAGAAGGCTTACCCCTCGCTGGCAGAGGTGCCGGAGGAAGTGGACATGGTCCAGCTGTTCCGACCCTCGGATGAGGTTGCCCCGCATGTGGAGCAAGCCATCGAGATGGGAGCGAGGTTCCTTTGGTTGCAGCTGGGTATCCGCAACGAGGAGGCGGCGGCCGTCGCCCGGGAAGCCGGGCTGGAGGTCATCCAGGATCGCTGCATGATGGTGGATCACCGGCGAATCAGGAGCCAATTGTAAGTCCTGGGTTCCGCCTGGCAGTTAGCTTTCGAGAGACTGGCGTGTCTTATACCGCCGCTATCTCAATGATGTCGGTAGCAGCGAACAGGGTCGGTGAGACAGCCAGCGACATCTCCTGGTAAAGCGCGTTGGGGATGCTGATATCAGCCAGCCAGAGTTGGCCCACGAAGGCAGCTGCGCCTTCCGCGAGCAAGCCGGTTTTCGGCAAAGCCAGAGTCACCGTCGCTTCAGCTTGAATGGTGGGCGGATGGGCTTGTCCGCTATCCGGGTCCAGTCCGCTGGGCAGATCCAAAGCCAGGATCGGACTATCCAGCGCATTGGCGGTTTCGATCATCATATTCATTGGCGGGCGGGGTGAGCCTTTGAC